>NZ_JACHFN010000013.1:0-95220 GCF_014201885.1 Deinococcus budaensis
GGCCTTGATGCCCTTCGTGCCGTGCTCAGCAACTCGAAACGCAGCACTGGAAGGGCCTTCCCCGATTGCCTTGCCACTTTTGACCCCTAGAGAGGTTTTTCTCTAAAGGGCAGAGTGACATCATCCTCGACTTCTTTGCCGGTTCTGGCACCACCGGGCACGCCGTCATGTCCCAGAACGCCGCCGACAATGGCAACCGTCAATTCATCCTTGTCCAACTTCCCGAACCGCTGGACCCGGCCAAAGCCGAGCAGAAAACCGCCGCCGACTTCTGCGACTCTCTCGGCGTGCCGCGCAACATTGCCGAGCTGACCAAGGAACGCCTGCGCCGGGCGGGGGCGAAGGTGAAGGCCGAGAATCCCATGTTCGCGGGCGACACGGGCTTCCGGGTGTTCAAGCTGGACAGCAGCAACCTGACGGGCTGGGACAGCGACGCGGCGCGGGCTGACCTGCCCGGCACCCTGCTGAGGGCCGAGGACAACATCAAGTCGGGCCGCACGGACACGGACGTGCTGTACGAGGTGCTGCTCAAGCTGGGGCTGCCGCTGACTACGCTGATTGAGGAACGCACGGTGGCAGGCCTGCCCGTGCAGATGGTAGGTGGCGGTGTGCTGATGGCGTGTCTGGCGCGGCGCATCACGGCGGCGCAGGTGCCGGAGTTAGGCCGGGGCATGGCCGACTGGTTGGAGGCCGAGAACGCGGCGGGGGAAGCGCACGTGCTGTTCCTCGACAGCGCCTTTGAGAACGACACGGCCAAGCTGAACCTGGGCAAATACCTGACGCAGCGGGCTGAGATGCTGGGGCGGAACTGGGTGGTGCGTTCGCTATGAAAATCCAGTTTGAATCGAATCTGGACTATCAGGCGCAGGCGGTGGAGGCAGTGGCGGGCCTGTTCGCCGGGCAGGACATCAACCGCACCGAATTCACCGTGTCGGCGGGCGTGCGCGGCAACCAGCCGGACCTGGGCCTCATCGAATCCGACCTCGGGATCGGCAACCGCCTGGGCCTGTTGCCGGACGAAATCCACAAGAACCTCAACGGGATTCAACTGGGCAACGGCCTCGCGCCGTCCGCGTCCCCGCTTGTGGGTGACTACACCATCGAGATGGAGACGGGCACCGGCAAGACCTACGTGTACCTGCGAACGGCCTTTGAGCTGCATCGGCGCTACGGCTTTACCAAGTTCGTGATCGTGGTCCCCAGCATCGCCATCAAGGAAGGCGTGATGAAGTCGCTGGAGATGACCGGAACGCACTTCAAGACGCTGTATCCGGAGGCGAAGGGCTACAGCTTTTATGCCTACGACAGCGCGAAGCTGAATCAGGTGCGCGACTTTGCCACCAGCTCCAGCGTGCGTTTCATGGTGGCGACCATCCAGAGCCTCTACAGCGTGCAGGAAGCGGGCGAGGACATTGAGGGCGGTAAGGCGGGCGGCAAAGGCAAGGCTGAACGCGTTATCCACCGTCCCCATGAGCAGACGGGCGGAGAGAGGCCCATCGACCTGGTTCGCGCGACCAACCCGGTGCTGATCGTGGACGAGCCGCAAAGCGTGTATGGCGACGCCGGGAAGGGCAAGAAGGGTGGGGGAGGACAGGGAAGAAAGGCCCTGAGCCTGCTGAACCCCCTGGCGACGTTGCGCTACAGCGCTACACCGCTCGACCGCACGCAGTTGGTTTTCCGCTTAGACGCCGTGGACGCTTATGAGCGCAAGTTGGTCAAGGGCATCGAGGTGGCGTCCATGCAGGTGAGCAGCGGCCATAACAGGCCGTATGTGCGCGTGGTGGACATCAAGGCAGGGAAGGCCCGCACGGGGCCGACGGCTACCCTGGAAATCGATGTTTTAAGGGGCGATAAGGTCACGCGCCGGGAAGTGAAGGTGCAGGACGGCGACAGCTTGCAGGAACTCTCCGGCGGCCGTGACCTGTACCACGACATGCTGGTGGGCGAGATTCGCTCCGGGCGTGGGGACACCATGCTGGAACTCAAGGTGCCGGGGGACGTGCTCTGGCTGAAGCCCGGCGAGGAATACGGCGGCCTCAACCCCACAGATCTCGCCCGCGCCATGATCAGCCGCACCATCCGCGAACACCTGGACAAGGAACTGCTGCTGCGTCCCCGGGGCATCAAGGTGCTGAGTCTGTTCTTCATCGACCGAGTGTCAAACTACCGCACCTACAGTGATAACGGCGAACCTGGTAATGGACCGTATGCCGACCTTTTTGAAGATGAGTATAAGCGGGCGGCCAGGGACCCGCGGTACGCCACACTCTTTGGAGGTGTGGACCTAGAGACAGAGGCCAGGGAGGTTCATAACGGGTACTTCAGTGAGGATAAGAAAGGGCGCTTTAAGGACACCTCCGGCAGCACGGCGGATGACGCAGACGCCTACAACCTCATCATGCGCAAGAAGGAAAGCCTGCTAGACCTGAGAACGCCACTGAAGTTCATCTTCTCCCACAGCGCCCTGCGCGAGGGCTGGGATAACCCCAACGTCTTCCAGATCTGCGTATTACGCGAGATCGGCACCGAGCGCGAGCGGCGGCAGACCATTGGGCGCGGCCTGCGCCTTGCGGTCAACCAGAAGGGCGAGCGGGTACGGGATGAGGGCGTGAACATCCTGACGGTCATCGCCAGCGAGTCCTACGAGGACTTCGCCGAGAACCTTCAGAAGGAAATCGAAGAAGACCTGCAGATTAAGTTCGGCGTGGTGGAGGAACATCAGTTCGCGACGATTCCTCTCGTCGATGGTCAAGGCAATGTGACTCCGCTGGGCATAGAGAAGTCGCGGGAATTGCAAGGTTTCCTCCGCAGTCAGGGCTACCTGAGCAGCGCGGGCAAGGTGGAAGACAAACTCCGCGTCGACCTCAAGGCGGATACGGTGCACCTTCCGGAAGCCTTCGAAACGGTGCGGCCTGACATCCTGGCCGTGCTGAAAAAGCTGGCGGGCAAGCTCGACATCCGCAACGCCGACGAAACCGTGACGGTTCAGCCCAACCGTGCCGTCCTGGACGACCCGGAGTTCAGGGCACTCTGGGACCGCATCAGCGCCCGCACCACCTACGAGGTTGAGGTGGACACAGAGGTCTTGATCTCTGAGTGCGTGAAAGCTGTTAATGCCATGCCCATCGTCCCACGCTCCCAGGTGCAAACCACCATTGTCGACATCGAAGTAGACCGTAGCGGCGTGCAGGCGAAGGTCAAGGAAACGCATGCCCCCACCACCCTGCGGGAAGATGATCTGGTCCTTCCAGATCTGCTGGGGGCCTTGCAGGACCGCACGGAACTCACCCGCCGCACCCTGAGCGCCATTCTGCGGGACTCTGACCGCTTGGGCGACTTCAAGAAGAATCCCCAGGCCTTCATCGAGCTGGTCAGCGCAGCTATCAACACCCGCAAGATCAAGCTGCTCGTTGATGGCATCCAGTACCACAAGACGGGTGAGGCGTACGCGCAGACGCTGCTGGACGGCCCCATCCCCACCCTGAAAGACATCCTGAAGGTCAAAAAGGGCGCCTACGATCACGTTATCTACGAATCGGACGTGGAAAAAAGCTTCGCGGCCGATCTGGAGAGGAACAGCGCCGTCAAGGTCTACGCCAAGCTGCCGGGCTGGTTCCGCGTGCCCACGCCCCTGGGGGACTACAACCCGGACTGGGCCATCCTGCTGCAGGTCGAGGACAAGGAGAAGCTGTGCTTCGTTGCGGAAACGAAAAGCACCCTCTGGACGGGCGCCCTGCGGGAGAAGGAAGCCCTCAAGATCGACTGCGGGAGACGGCATTTCGCGGTGCTGGCCGCCGACACGGTGGGAGGCGCCCTGCAGTATGAGGTTGTCAGGTCCCTGGAAGACGTGTTCAGCCAGAGTGAGGGCGCGTCCTAATACGTCAGCCATTGACGCGTCCGCAGGTGATGCTCTCCCTACATGAACATCCTGGCCCCCGACCTCCGCTGGTACGCCCTGTTCAGGGAGACGCGCACCTACTCCCCAGGAGCTGTGCTGCTGAACTTTGACCGCGATATCCGTGATGAACTCACGGAACGCGGTTTTTCTTACGCGGACTACCGCCGCACGGCTTCGGAGAAGGAGGCCTGGATGTACTTCCAGGCCCACCAGGACCGCGTCTCGGTGTACCCGGAGGCCGACCGTTACCGCAAGGCCCGGGAGCGACGCTACCGCTGCTGGTACTGCGGCAAGACCCTGGACATGCGGTCTTTCGGCCAGCCGGACAGCGCGGAACTGGAGCATCAGACGCCGCGTTGCCGGCAGACGCCGGAGGTCACCGCCGACAGCAACAAGGTCACCAGTTGCCGGGAATGCAACAACCCGGCCAAGGGCGGCAAGGGCAACCGGACCCTCGAGGAGTACCGCCAGGCGCTGCTGGAAGCCCGGATGCCTCACGGGCAACATCTGTTCTTCTATGGCGAATGGTTGAAGTTCGTCGCCTTGAGCCGCGCGGGGAGACTGCCCCACGGCCTCAGGAGCCTCGCCTGTCAATCGTTCCTTCGTTCCGGCAGGGGGCTGGCCTTTCCGGTCTCCCTGCTGCTCGCTGACCTGGAGGACGTCACCCCATGACCCGCCATCCCGAGCACCCCCACGAATCCGAGGTCCTGGCGAAAACCGTGCAGGCCATCGACACGGCCCTGAAGCGCCACCGCGGCGCCCACTTCGAGAGCGGGGGCAACAACTTCACCAACCGTGTCCTCAACAGCGGGCTGCGGGAGGACATCCTGACCCAGCTCGAGGAGTTCGGGCACGAGCCGTACTTCGCCCGGCTGGATTTCGTGGACACCCGCGGGCCGCAGAAGGTGTACTTCGGCCACGCCCACCTGCCCTTCTCTCATGGCACCGTTCTGGACTGGCGCTGCGACCTCTACAGCCTGTACCTGGGCGGGAATGCCCGCCCGCAGGAGTACCGGGTTCAGGCGACCGGCAGGACGCACAAGGTGGAACTTCTGCTCAAGCGGCGGCTGGAGATCCGGGACAGGGCCCTTCTCGATGTGTCGGACACCGTGGACTACCGGGCAGTCCAGCCGAAGCTTCCCACAGCCGCACGTCCACCAAGCGGTCAGGCTGCACCGCCCCCTTCCTCCGTCCGCCCCCCCGACGTTCAAACCGATGAGTTCCTGATCCGGAAGCTGAAGACGCGCGGGGACTCCCGGCTCCAGGACATCGTCGCCACCATTCAGGCTGATCAGGACGCCATCATCCGTGCCCCGCTCGACGCGACCCTGCTGCTGCACGGTGTGGCGGGGAGCGGCAAGACCTCGATCGCCTACCACCGGCTGGCGTTCCTGATGTTCACCGAGCACGGGTACAAGCTCAAGCCGCAGCAGATTCTGGTGATCGGCCCGAACCGTATGTTCCTGGGGTACGTGAGCGACCTGCTGCCCTCGCTGGGCGTCGGAGGCATCGAGCAGCGGACCTTCGCGGACTGGGCGTGGGCGAGGATGCGCAGGAGGAACGCGGCCCTGCCGGAGTCGCCCGTCTTCACGGACATGGTGGAGGTGAAACTGGGGGAACCCAGGGCGCGGAAGCTGGACCTGGAGCGGTGGTGGCTGAGCGCCCGCGTGAGGGGCAGCCTGAGGTTCCGCCAGGTGCTGGAGCGGCACGTTCAGCACCTGGCGGCCCACCCGCCGCTCCCGACGCGGGAGTTCAGGAGCGAACTTCAACTGGATTATGTCGCGGACGACCAGAAGCACTATGTGTTGACGCCCGAGGAGGTCGCGGGGCTCTGGGCACAAACGGAGGAAGAGACGCCGCTCGCGCAGCGCCGGGAGCAGCTGCTCTCGCTGGCCCAGGGCCAGTTCAACGATTGGTTTACCCGTGAGATCGGTCCGGTCGAGGGTCCTGACGAGGCCAGGGAGCTGCGGCGGCAGCGGACGTTGATTCGCAACCACCTGACACGCAGCTGGAAGACCATCGACGTGCTGGAAGCGTATGAGGATGTCTTTCAGGCTGGACACCTGTCCGCCGTGGCCAGGGGCATCCTCAGTGCAGCGGAGCAGAACGCCCTGCGCCTGACACGACCTGTCAGAGTGACTGGGAAGAGCGGCAACGGTCCCACTCCGCCCCTGAGAATCGATCTCGCCGACCTGCCCGGCCTGTTCGTGTTGCATCAGGAGCTCTACGGTGTGCAGCCCGCTGCCTACCGCCACCTGGTGGTGGACGAGGCGCAGGACTTCTCGCCGCTCCAGCTGCAGATCCTGTTGGAGGCCTGCCCGAACCGCTCCGCCACCATCGTGGGAGACACTGCACAGAGCATCTACGCCTACCGGGGCATCGAGGAGTGGGACGAGTTCGACGCCCTGCTGCCTCCCGCCGAGCTCCAGAAGCACCT
Source organism: Deinococcus budaensis (assembly GCF_014201885.1). Taxonomy (NCBI): domain Bacteria; kingdom Thermotogati; phylum Deinococcota; class Deinococci; order Deinococcales; family Deinococcaceae; genus Deinococcus; species Deinococcus budaensis. The sequence goes on from NZ_JACHFN010000013.1 coordinate 6,336, forward strand.
GATCCGCCAGAACTACCGCAGCACCGCGCCTATCGTGGCCGTCGGCAACGCCGTTCAGCAGGTCCTGCGCGGCGAGAAGGCGCTGCTTTCCCAGGCCATTCAACGTTCCGGTCCCCGCCCCCGGATGGTGGCCCTGGCGTCTGAGGAGCAGCAGGCACGCCATCTGCTGGCCCAGATCAGAGAACTGCGGCAAGCGGGTCACCCCAGCATCGCGGTCATCCTGCCGAGAACGGGTCAGGTGGCCGAGGTCAGTGCCTTCCTCACCCGCCACCAGGTGGAGCACCAGGCCCTGACCGAGGACCAGGAGGTGACGTCCGGGACACTCCGCGGCGTGACTGTCCTGCCCGCGGCGCTCTCCAAGGGGCTGGAGTTTGCGGCGGTGCTGGTGCCGTTCGCCGACGAGGAGCATTACAGCCGGGCCAGCCGTCACGAGGGCCATCTGATGTACGTGGCCCTCTCGCGGGCGCTGCACGAACTGCGTCTCTGCGCGGTGGGGCGCTTCACCGGGTGGCTGGATCAGGCACAGCAGGAAGCTGAGGTGGACTACAGCCACCTATCCCGCCCTCCGATCGTCTGGAAAGGCCAGAAGCTTCTGGCCCAGTTGCGCGAGACGCGCCGGCAGCGGGTCCCCTTTTCTGAAATAGCAGGAGAGATCGCCCTGCGGGTAGAAACCCTCCTTCGCGACGGTCAGTTTGATGAGGTGCTTGAGGCCTACGCGCAGCTGGGCCAGGTCGCTCGGCCCACGTTGAATGATCTGCTGCTGCTCCTGGCGGAGCGCGACGAGGAACTGTTCGTGCGGCGCGCCCTCGACTTCCGGGTGCCCGAGGCCCTGCGGGAGAGGCTGGAAGAGGCCATGACCCATTTGGGGCAGCAACAGTGTCCGCGCCTCTGGGTGTACCAGAAGCGGCTGGACCTCCTCCTGTCCGGAGAGGGAAACCCTGCTCCTTCTCCCTCTCCTGCGGCACCCTCAAAGACCAGCACAGTCACGTCCCTGCCTCCCTTCCAAGAACGGTCACCAGGGCAGTCGATGAGTCACGCCGCGTTGAAGCGGCAGCTTCAACCGAGGGCGCAGCCATTGCCGAAAAAGGTCAGAAAGACGATCCTCCGCTACCGGTCCCAGGTGGTGGCCCAGATCCCGGTCCCTCTCCGCGCCCTGGTGGAGGCAGGGTTGCAACTCAACCTGTTTGATGACCAGACAGCAGCGGCGGTGCGGACGGCATTCCGAAAGGTTACCGGACGCTTCCCTGAGGAGCTGGGTTAACGTCGGGGCCAAAGTGCTGTGACGAGGTGTGTTGGCCCGGGCGATGGGGCGGTCATAAGGTGAACAGGGGAGCCCCGTCCCTGGCCTCCTCGCCCTCCATCTGGCGTTCCAGCCCGGGGTAGTCCTGCCTTCCAGTCAAGCGCATGATCTTCTTCAGCGCGTCTGGTCCGCACCCAAGCTGCATGCGGCGCTCCTCGTCTGTGCCGCGCTCAAGCAGCTGGAGGCCCGTGATCTTTGGCGCCCCGGCTTCGACGTCGGCGGCGGTGGGCACCGGGTAGGCGAGTGGGCGCCCGTAGCGCAGCGTCGCCCGACAGGCGTGCCAACTTCCCCCCTGCAGGTCGGTCTGGATCAGGACCGTGCCTCCTGACAGCCCGGCCTGGATGCGGTCACGCTCCACGAAGAAGGGGGGCCGGACCTCCACGCCAGGTGGGTATTCGGAAACCAGCGCACCATCCCGGGCAAGAATCTGTTCGGCAAGCAGGTGATGCTGCCGGGGAACAACGGTGTGCAGGCCGTGCGCCAGCACCGCCACCGTGTGGCCCCCGGCGTCGAGGGCGGCCTGGTGGGCGGCGGCGTCGACACCCAGCGCCAGCCCGCTAACCACACTGTGACCCCGCGACGCGAAGTGCTTGCTGATGCGCCGGGTGATCTCCACGCCATGCCGGGTGGGTTCCCGGGTGCCGATCACCGTGATCGCGGGCCCATGGGGAAGCCGCCCACGCACATACAGCAGGGCCGGCTGTTCCCCCCGCATGCCGTGCAGGTCGGCCGGGTAGCGGGGGTCGAGCGGGCTCAGGAGCTGTATGCCGTGGGCGGCACAGGAGGCCAGTATGTCCTCCGCCGCCTGCGCGGCCTGTTCCCAGGCGCCGCCCTGCGCGAGGGCCGCGCCGAGCCGCCGGTGGCGCGGCTCTCGCCCCGCCGCCAGATCGGGCAGCAGCTCGAGGAGCGTCTTGCGCCCCACACCGGGAAGGCGGCTGTAGGCCAGCAGCCTCTGCGTGTGGACGTTGGTTTCCGCCGGTTGTGACCTTTGTGGAATCAGCGTCCGCAGCTCGTTCGGGTGCCGCAGCACCCGCTCGTCCTGCGCCCGGGCCAGGCCGCCGCACCAGGTGGCGCGCACCGGGTGCATGCCTGCCCGCCGGGCCGCCTCCAGGTCATGGTCCTGGTCACCCACGTACGCCGCCTCGGCCGGGGACGCCACGCCGAGCTGCCCCAGGGCCAGCAGCAGCCCCTCCGGGTGAGGCTTGCGCTCGCGGACATCGCCGTAGGTGACCAGCGCGCCCCAGCGCACCCCGGGGTACAGGTGAGCAAGGACAGCGCGGGCGTACCAGCCCGGGGCCGTCGTGACGATCCCGAGCGCGCAGTGCCCCGCGAGTGAGCCGAGCGCCTCCGGCAACCCCTCCGGGGCCCGCAGGTCTGGGAGGGCTGCTTCCAGGCCAGCGCGGTCACGGCTGCGCCGCTGCCGCTCCAGGTGGGCGGAGGCGACCAGCGTATCGTCGAGGTCGAACAGCAGGGCCTTCACGGTGTTGGACATCCTTGGGGGAGGGGAGAGGGAGGGCCGCAGCCAGAGAGGCTGGGAACAGCCGCCATTGTAAGGAGCGGCTGGGCCATCTTGCGGTTGGATTTGTGCCCACACCACCGTGACGACCGGACACTGCTGGCTATGCGGCCACGCGCCGTGAGTAATGTGGCTATGCTGGCTGCGCATGTCTGAGAAGAATGAGGTCTACACCCTCGGAGAGGTGGCGAGCCGCCTGAAAATCAGCACCGAGACCTTGCGCCGCAGGATCGCTGCGGGTGAACTCTCGGCGGTCACGCTGAACGCGGGCGAGCGCAAGCACCACCGCATCACCAGCAGTCAGCTGCAGGCGTGGCTGGGTCCGGACGTCTGCGCGTCCCTGTTCCCCGGGAGGAGCGAGTGAGCCTCGAGGAGACCCTGCAGCGCCTGCGGGACCTCGCTGTCCGTGGCGAGGCGGCCCGGCCGCGGGTGGATCCCGTGCAGCGGCCCCACCACGACAAGCGGCTCCAGCGGCTGAGGGCGACCATCCTCAAGCTCGAAACCTACGACCCGGAATTCGACGACGAGGCCCCCGAGGAACTGGCGCGGCAGGCCGGGCAGTTCGCCGACCGGCTCGAGGCGACCCTGCCCGCGGAGAACGCGGCCGAGACACTGACCTTCACGGCATTCCCGGCCGGGGAGACGGGGGTCCCGCGGACGGTGCGGTGGGACGGGCAGCGCTGGCTGCTGCGGGGAGGCGCCGAGGACCGCGCGACCAGCGACCGTTACGCCCTCCGGCCGCAGCTGGGCGAGGAAGCGTTCCGGACGAACGACCTCGACGTGTGGCGGGGCGCCCGGGTGCCGGAGGACCTGGCGGACCCCGGCGCCGTCTTCCGGGGCCTGCGGGCGGAGTTGGACGCGTGAGCGCCTACCGCCTGACGGGAGGCGTCCTCGAGGCGCTGGGGGGCGGGGGCCCCGCCCACCTGACGGGGGACCTTTCCTTTGACGGCTGCGAGGACCTCATCGTGGTGAAGGCGGGGTCGGCCGCCTACCCGGCGTGGCTGGTGCCGGGCGGGGCGCAGCCGGCGGACTGGCCGCAGGACAACTGGTCGGTGCGTCTCGCGCGCTGCCGCACCACGGACGAGTTGCGCGAGGTGGCCGTCACCCTGACGCTGGCCCAGGCCAGGCTGCTGTTCACCACCCTTCCCGCGCGGGTGCTCGAGGCGTGGACTGGCATGAGCTGGCCCCCGGAGCTGGCCCCCATCCTGTACCGCGCGGTGCTGGAGCGCTTCGAGGCGGAACTAGGCGGTTCCGGCACGGTGCGCGAGGTGCCCCTTGTCCCTGGGCGCCTCCAGCCCCCGCTGGACCTGCCCCAGTTCGTGCCGGTGGACCAGGGGTCCGCCCCGGCCACCCGGCCCGGGCGCAGCGTTCCGCTCGAGGCACTCGGCCTGCACCCCCCGGTGGCCCAGGCGCTGCGGACGCGGGTCGGGCCGGATGGCCTCTACCTGCACCAGGCGCTCGCCCTCAAGTATCTGCGCGCCGCGCGCCGGGAGGGGACGGACCTGATCCTCTCGACCCCGACGGCCAGCGGCAAGACGCTCTCCTTCCTGCCCGGCATCCTGGAAGACCTCACCCGGCATGGGGGCGGCGCCCTGTTCCTGTACCCCCTGACGGCGCTGTGCCGCGACCAGTTCGACACCATCAGCGGTGTGGTGGCGGCCCTGCCCGCCCAGGACAGACTGACGCTGAAGCCTTTTATGGGCGACGACCGCTTGGGGGAGACCGACGGCACGCCCCACCTGCTCGTCGCCACGCCGGACAAGCTCAACCACAACCTGCACCGCCCGGAGATCCGGGCCTTCCTGGCAGGCCTCAAGTACGTGGTGCTGGACGAGGCGCACACCTACCGGGGCGCGTTCGGCACCCACATGTCGGCGTTCCTGCGCCGCCTGCTCGCCGTGTCGCGGGCGCGCCCGGCGCTGGTTGTCTCCTCGGCGACCCTGAAGAACACGGTCGCCTTCGCCCGGAACCTCACGGGCCGGCACCGGTTCCGGGTGGTCGGGGCGTCGACCGCCCCGGTCTACCCGCGGCACCTCTACCTCGCCCCCCTGCCCCGCGCCTCCTCCCGGGCCCTGCAGGCTCATCAGCGCGCCGTGCGCAACCTGGGACACGCCGTGCGGGAACGGCACTCCAAGGGGCTGGTCTTTGTGGGGAGCCGGGGGGGGACACGCCACCTCGCAGGCCTGCTGAAAGAACGCGGCGACCCGAAGGACCCACCGGTCGTCTTCCCATTCCACAGCAACATGAAGGAGTACGGCGAGCGGCTCGAGCACCTGCGGCGCGGGACCGGGCCGGTCGTCGCTGTGTCGACGAGCACGCTGGAGGCGGGCATCGACATCGGGGACCTGGAACTCGTGGGCATTCTGGGCTTTCCCAGAACACGCAACAGCTTCAAGCAGATGGCGGGCCGCGCGGGGCGCGGGGGCACGGCACACGTGGCCTTCCTGCCGGGCACCGGGCCCGCCGACGAGTACTACAGCCGGCCCGAGAGCCTGCTGCGGCTCGTGACGGTGGAGAGTGAGCCGGTACACCTCAACCCGCACAACGCGGTCCTGCTGCACGACCACCTGCGGCGGGCCCGCTACGAGATGGCGCAGGCGCACGACGAGTGCGGCCCGGCCCTACTCGAGCGGCTGTACCCCGAGGTTCTGCCGGAGGACCTCGCGGCGGCCCTGGGGGACGTCTTCGACGGGCCGCCCGCCGCCTTTCCGGCGCCCTCCCTGCGCGGCGAGGCGGGGCGGCCGCACCTCGTCATCCGCACCGGCATGGACGGCGACCACGACATGAGCGTCCCGGTGGTCCAGCTGCCGGACGATGCCCCGGACTGGATGGTGGAACGCAGTGGCCTGGACAACGCGCACCGCGAGTGGGGGCCGGGCAGCGTGGTGCTGCGCGGCGACCGCTTCTACCGGGTATTGGACTGGAAGTCTGGTGAAGTGACAGAACGGAACCGCACGGCGCCCGCCGTGCTCGTGTGGGTGGAAGACATCACCGAGCGGGTGGCCGACCCGGTGGCCGTGGCGCGGGCGCGCCGCGGGCTTAGCGCGTTGCCGCCGGGCGCGGCCATGCCGCATGTCCACCAGGCGTTCCTCTCGTCCAGCGTGACCATCGGAACGGTCCTTTCCCAGGTCGACGGGGAATTCGTCGCTGCGCGCGCGGGGCGCGGGCAGGTCACCACCGCCCTGCGCGACAAGCGCGAGCGCAGCGAGCAGCAGGTGACCTCACGCTGCCCCCGGGCGTCCCGCGCACGTCCGCTCCTGCCCGCCGACCCCCCGGAGCGCTTCCACGTCACCCTGCGGGGCGAGGCGGGGGAAGAGCGCCTGGGCACCTACGGGCGCGACCGCTGGCCCGTCTGGCAGTCCGGCCGCGCGGAGGTGCCCGGGGGCGCGCCCCACCTGCGGCAGTACCACGTGGTGGAGGAGGTGCGGCGCGAGGGGGGCGTCCCCGAACTCGTCGTCCAGCTGCACGCCCACGACGCGGAGATTCCGGGCACGTGCGCCTGCGGGGCGGACACTGAGCCCCGCCTCTCCTGGTCCTCCAGCCTGGAGGCTGTGCCGGACGGCTGGTTCGACCATCCGGTGTTCTCCATGGTGCCCCGGACCTTCGAGACGGACGTCGCCGAGATCACCCTGCGAGGCGCGTCCCTGCCCGCCCTGCAGGCGGCGGCCGCCGCGCTCGTCAAGGCGCTGCCGGACGTCCTCGAGGTCGACCCCCAGGAACTGGGCGTGCATGCGGTGAGCGAGCACGGGGAGGCGCGCCTGCTGCTGTGGGACACCACCGTCGGCGGGACCGGGGTCAGCACGGCCGTGCCTGGGGCGCTGGAGGGCCTGCTGCGGGGGGCGCGGACCCTGCTGGAGGAAGCCGACCGCTGCGTCTGCCAGGGGGCGGGCTGCTTCGGCTGCATCCAGCCCCTCACGCCGCTGTTCTGGTCCCACGTCCCCGCCCCGCCGGAGCTCGACGAGGACGAGCAGCCGCACGCGGCAGCCGCCACGGACGCCGCCCTGGCGTTCCTCGTGCCCCTGCTCGCCCCGCCGGGGGAACCGGAGCGCCCGGCGACGGGGGAGACGTCCGGCGCTGTCCCCAGCCTGCCGGACAAGCTTCCGTTCACGCAGCTGCTGCTCGGTCTGGACGCGCTGGTGGATCCGGCCACCGGGGAGCCGGTGGCCGAGGCGGAGGGCGTGCTCGCGGTGCTGCTGAGCAGCCGGCTGGACGTGAGTGTGGTCACCGAACTCCCGCACCACCGGGCGGCCGAGCTGCTGGAGCGCCTGTTCCCGGCCCACGCGCCGAGACTGGTGGGAACGCTCGTCGCGGGGCTGCGCCCGGGGGCGAGCGAACCTGTCCGGCACCTCGTGCCCAGCGCGCGGCCCGAGCGGGTGCTCTGGCTGGCGACGCGGGCGGCCGAGCTTCAGGCCGCGCAGGCCCTCGGCGTGTCCAGCGCCCTCGCGCTCTGGGCACAGGAGGGCCGCGCCCTGGAGACGGGCCCCGACCTCCTCGTCACCGCGCCCCGGGCGCTGCTGGACGCGGTTGTCCGTCCCGCCTGGCATGCCTGGCCGCTGGAGCAGACCGGGCTGCCCGCCGGGGAGCGCGCCGCCCCGCTCCTCGTGCAGCACGACGTCCTCGGGGAGAGCCTGGACGTCCTGGTCCTGGGGCGCTACGCCCCGGCGCGCACCGCAGCGCGGCACAACCGCCTGCGGCTGGCCAACCAGCATGCCCAGAGCTTCAAGAGTTACGGCACCCAGGCCGCGCAGGTCGCGGACCTGATCCGGGACCGCTTTCCCGGGCACCTCGTCGCCCTGGTGCCCAGCAGCCAGGAAGATGGGGAGCTCGGCCGCGGCCTCGGCGTGCTGGAGCGCAGCCTGCTCGCCGCCGGGCAGCCCACGCTGCGCCTGACCTGGGCCCGCACGCCGCGGGCACGGCAAAAGGCCTCCGGGGGCCTGCAGGGCCGGGTGAACAACGTCTCGGGCTGCCTGGCTCCGCCGCCGGGCATGGTGGGGGGCCAGCCGGTGCTGGTGGTCGACGACGTGGTGACCACCGGTGCCACCCTCCGCGAGGCGCGGCGCGTTCTGCGGGAGGCGGGGGCCGAGGTGAGCTGCCTGGCGGTGGCGCATACCCTGCTGGACACGCGGGGGCGGGCGTGAGGTCCGAGCGCGACGTCGCCCTGTTCGCGTACAAGGTGGGCTGGGAGCCCAAGGGCTGGCTGCCTGGCCGACCCTGGGTGGGCGTGTCCACCCACCTGCGCCACGCCCTGGGCACCCTGGCGACCCTCGAGGGCCTGGAAACCCGGCGGGAATGCTCCGGCGACTTCCACCTCGACGCCCTGCCGCCTGACCTCGGGGAGCGCCTGGCCTTCTGGCCCGAGGCCGACCTCACGGCCTACGGCGACCTGCACCCCATGTCCCCCAACGCGGCGCTGACCCTCCAGCGCGTGGCGCTGGCCTTTCTGGAGCGGGTGCTGGTGACGCCCGCCGAGCTGTCTCCGGTTCCGGGCGACCCGCTGTGCTGGACCCTGGGGGGCCGGGCGCTCACCTTCACCCCCGGGGATCTGCTCGCCCCGGGCCTGCCGCGCGGCGTGCAGGGCCAGGTCAAGGCGGCGGGGGCCGCGCGGCGGCCCCGCGCCGGGGCCGGGGAGCGCTGGCTCACCCTGGCCCCCCTCCAGCTGCGGCTCTGGGGCATGGCGTGGCTCATGCGGTTGCAGGACGTCATTCGCGCCGGGGAGGGCCGCTGGCGGATCAGGCTGCGGTCGGACGATCCCCTGCCGGTCCTGGCCCTGTGGGACACGCTGGAACTGCTGGAGGCGACCCGGCGGCTGTACGGCCTGGACTGGCGGGTGCCGCAGGTGGAGCTGGACGCTCCCGATACCCCGGCCCTGCGGGCGGCGCTGCGGGCCTACCTGGGGAACCCGGACGGGCCCCCCGCCCGGACGTCCCTCGTCCCCCTGACGCGCGCGGACGTGTCCCGCGCCGACGTCGTCGTGGCCCTCGGGCCGCTGGCGGAGGTGCCGGACGACGAGGAGGACGTCCTCTGGAGCGCGGAGGAGATCTACGGCGCGGCCCTCGCCCTGCAGCGGGGCCTCGAGCGCCCCTTCCGGGAGTACCAGGTCGCCGTGCCGGAGCGCGACGTCCTCGACTTCATGTTCGCGCGCTTCTTCGCCCATCCCCGGTTGCGCGACGAGCAGGCCGCGGCGGTGCAGCGCGTGCTGGAGGGAGAGGCCCTGCTGGTGCTGCTGCCGACCGGGTACGGCAAGAGTGTGGTCTACCAGCTCGTCGGTCTGATGCAGCCCGGCGTGGCCCTGATCGTGAGTCCGCTGACTGCCCTGATCAAGGACCAGATCGCGCACCTGCGGCGGGACGGCCTCATCGGCGCCGGGTTCGTGGTGGGCCGGGGGGCGCAGGCCACCCGGGAGTACGCCCACTTCGAGAACGGCCGCTACCGGCTCTTCTACTGCGCGCCGGAACGGTTCGAGACCCGCGAGTTCAAGCAGACCGTGGCCCGCCTGATCGAGCGGCACCGCATCTCCCTGGTGGCGGTGGACGAGGCGCACTGCGTCTCCGAGTGGGGTCACGACTTCCGGCCCGCCTACATGCACGTGCGCAGCATGCGGCGGCGGCTGCGGGCGGACACGGAGCAGCCCATCCCCCTGCTGGCCCTCACCGCGACCGCCTCGCCGGTGGTCCGGGCTGACCTCCAGCGGGCCCTGGGCATTCCCGAGGGAAACGTGGTGCAGTCGCGCTCGAGCGACCGGCCTGAGCTGAGCTTCAGCGTCCACACCGCGGATGGCCGCCTGGGTCGCCGCGCCCGGCTGGCCGTCCTCGACCAGGTGTTCAGCAAGGTCGCCCCGCGGCTGTTCGGCGAGGGGGCCCTGCTGCGCCGGCGCGAGGACGGCACCTTCGAGAATGGCACGATCGTCTTCACGCCATACGCGGACCGGCGCGACGCGGAGCTGTATGGCAGCGGCACGTCCGTTGTCCGCAGCCACCTCCTCGGGAGCGTGCTGGCGTCCGAAGCCGTTGGCATGTACGCCGGATCGGCTCCCGGACAGTGCCCCCACTGCGGTGGCCACGACTTCTACCGCGACTACGGGATTCACCGATGCAACACCTGCGGCGGGACGTTCCGCAAGGAGCAGATCGGCCGGGACGACGCCTGGGACGACGAGCTGGTGCGCACCCAGGATGACTTTCTGGCTGATCGCCTGCCGGTACTCGTCTCTACCAAGGGCTTCGGTATGGGGATCGACAAGCGGAACATCCGGCTGGTCACCCACTACGTGATGTCGGGCAGCCTCGAAGCCTACTACCAGGAGGCGGGCCGGGCCGGACGCAGCGGCGAGCACGCCCACGTGGCCCTGGTGACCGTGCCGCCGGACGAGGCCTGCGCCCGCGATCACCTTCAGAACCTGACGACCCTGCAGCCAGAAGCGGGCCTGCCCTTTCCCTGCTTGGAGCGCAAGGCGAACGGGTTTCTGAAGCTGAAGTGCCCCTATGGCCTGACCGAGCTGTGCGACGTCGCGCAGCAGGGCCTCTTCATTCACGAGAACTTCCCGTCGGCGCGCACTGATCATGCGGCGCTGCTTCAGGTCTACGCCACGCTGAAAGGGGCCGCGCAGTTCACGGCGCCCCCGGGCCTGGACGACCGCACAACCCTGCGGGCGCTCGCGCGGCTGGCCACCCTGGGCATCGTCTCGACCTACGTCAAGCAGGGCCGGACCTATTCCATCAACACCAACCGGGAGTGGAACGCGCCGGACGCGCTGCGGCAACTGGACCGGGAACTGCGGGGCTACGATCAGCTCACCGGGGCGCCCCCCTCCACCCTCCGGGCGCTGGAGGACCTGCGCACCCGCACCGCGCTGACGCGCGACGGGTACGCGGATCAGGCCGGGCGGCTGCTCATCAACACGCTGTACTCGACGGTGCGCAGCATGCGCCTGTACGGCCTGGTGAACCTCTACCGCTTCTCGTCCCTCCCCGAGGGCAAATGCCGCCGTGTGCACCTGCGCCGGAGTTTCGAGGTGACGCCGCTGCAGGAAGACTACCGCTGCGGCTTCTGCGACACCTGCCAGCCGGACCTGCAGTTCAGGCGGACCTCGGCCCACACGCCGGTCGTCCTGACCCGCGAGCAGGAACTGGGACAGGCCTTCGAGGCCCTGCTCGAGGCCTTCGACCCGGAGGCCGTGGCCCCCTTCCTGGCGGCCTGCGCCGAGGCGAGGGTGACGTCCTCGTTCCAGGTGCGCTCGGACTACCTGCTGGAGCAGCGGCCAAACGACCTGGGGCTGCTGTTTCTCAACGCCGCGCTTCACTCGGCGGAGGGTGACCAGGATGGGGCCGACCAGGTGGCGGCCCGGGCCGTGCAGGTCATGCGCCGTGCCGGTCACACCGCCGAGCGGATCTTTCCGTACCTAGCGGGGCTGGCGGCCTGGCGGCCCGGCCTGATCAAGCAGCTCTGCGGTGCGCTCGGCGGGCCGTTTGACGACGCGGACGGGCGGGAGACCGCGCTCCGGCTCCTTTCCCTGCACGACGCTCAGGCTGCGGCCCGCCTCGAGCGCAGCTGGGCCCTGCAACACCTCACCCAACGTGCGTCCGGGCTCCTCCCGGACGCCTTCACCCACACCGTACCGGAGTTTTCGCATGACCACCTCCTACCTTGACGACGCCTGGATTCAGGAAGAGCAGCGGCAGTTCGAGCACCTGAAGGCGCAGCTCCTCGCCAGCGCCCGGCTGCTCGAACAGGCCACCACCGCCGTGCCCGAACTGACCCGCCAGCTGGAACAACTCACGCGCCGCGAGCAAGAGGTGCGGGGGGCCCTCACCCGCCAGTCGCGGGAACAGCAGGAGGCGCTGGGCGCGCGCGCCACCGGCCTCGTGGCCGAAATTGGGGCGCGGGCGCAGGAGGGGCGGGCCGCGCTTGAGGCCCACCTCCAGGAGCTGATCGACAACCTCGACCGCGCCAACCAGGCGGGCAGCCTGCTTTCCCTGCAGCGCGACGTCCAGAGCCTGCTCGAGGAGGTGGCCCGGCTGGAGACCGGCCTGGTGGAGATGCGGGGGGAAGCGGTCACGGGGCAGGCGCGGTGGGCTGGCGAGCGCCAGGTGCTGGAGCGGCGAGTGGAGGACCTCTCCCGGGACCTTGCCGCCCTGCGGGACCAGACCGGGGCCCACCCGGAGACGTGGCAGCGCGAGCTGGGCACGGGGTTGGCCCCCGTCCGCACCCAGCTGGAGCACTTGGGCGCCGCTCTGGCTGCAGTGCAAGGCGCCCAGCAAGCGCAGGAGGCGAGGCTGGGGGACGAGGCGGGGCGCCTGCACGAGCGGCAGGGGGAGGCCGAGGGACAGCTTCAGCACCTGCTGGGCGCGGTGGGCGAGCTGCGCGGGGAGCTGGACGCCTCGGGGCGGGGCCTGGAACAGGCGCGGCAGGAGCTCGCCGCCCTGGAGCGCGCCCGGCAGCGCCACGAGGCCTCCCATGAGAACCTGGCGCGGCGCGCGTCCGTCCTCGAGGGCCTGGCGCAGAGCCTCCCCGGGGAGTGGCGCGCCGACTTTGACCGGCAGGCAGAGGCGCTGCAGGCCCTTCGCGGCGCGATCGACGCGGTGACCGGGCGGGTGCAGGAGCAGGCGCGGCAGTCCACCGCCGCCACCGCCCGGCTTGGCGAGCTGGAGCAGTCCTTTGATAAGCGGCTGGAGGCGCTGGAACGCAAGATGCGGGGCCTGGTCGAGGCGGGCATCAGCCGGATCCGGGACGAGCAGGAGGCCCAGAGCGGCCAGCTGCGGCAGAACCTCACCGCGGCGAGCGCGGAGCAGCGTGAACACCTGACGGCAGTGGAACGCGCCCTGAGAGAGGACCTCCGCGCGGCGGGCACCCGCGCCGGGACGCTCGAGACCCGGTTGCAGGCCCAGCAGGACGCGCTGGCCGAGCTCGACCGCCGCTCCCAGGCGGACGGCAGCCGGCTCACCCGCTTTCTGGCGTGGTTCAGTGCGGCCGGGACCGTGGCCCGGATGCGGGGAAAACCCGAGTGACGCTCCACCTCACGTTTCGCGAGAATGCCCTGATGGAGCTCACGGACGTCGAGCCCAAGGAGCGGGCGGCGATCCTGGAAGACCTCGCCCGGCTGGTGCGTCACCCCGACGGCCACGGTCTCGACATCGCCCGGGTGCAGAAGACCCGGCACCTGCTGCGGCTGAAGGTGCGGCGCTGGCGGGTCTTTTTCGCGCGCGAGGCCGCCACCATCGACGTCTACGCGGTCCGGCGCCGCCGCGGCGACAACGAGACGTACCGCAACCTGGATTTCGGCGGCGCGCCGCTCCCGGTGGTGGCCTCGCGCCTGCCGCAGGGCGCGCCGCTGGACGACCCGGAAGACGAGCACCTGCTCAACCCCGGGCCGCCGCGGCAGGACGAGTGCCTGCCCGAGCCGCTGGTCGAGGGCAGGCTCACCCTGTGGGAGATTCCCGACCCCTATCATCCCGCCCTGGTGCGGTGCCGCACGGCGGACGACCTTCTGGCGGCGCCGGTCCCGGCGGAGGTGGTGGAGGCGGTGCTCGGCCGCCTGTACCCCCGCAGCGCCGAGGAGATTGCCGAGCAGGCGCGGTACGCGGTGCCCTCGGTGGCGGTGCTGGAATCCTTCCTCGAGGGCCGGCTGAGTGACCTCCTGCTTCACCTCGACGAGGAGCAGGCCGCCGTGGCCGCCTGGCAGCGTGGCGGCCCCACCCTGGTTCGCGGGGGGCCGGGCACCGGCAAGACGGTGGTGGCGCTTCACCGCGCGCTGCACCTCGCCGAGCGGGGGGGCGGGGCACGCATCCTGTACACGACCTACACCACCACCCTGGCCCGCTACGCCGAGCAGCTGCTCTCCCGCCTCTGCGAGGAGCGCGGGCTGGACGCCACGCTGGAGGTCCGCACCGTGGACAGCGTCATCGCCCGCTACGCGCCCGGCGGGACCAGCACCGATGTCGGGGACCGCGCCGCCCGCGAGTGCCTACGGGAGGTGCTGCGGGAACGCCCGGACACTCGGCTCACCCAGCTGGGCGCCCGCTACCTCCTCGACGAGTTTCATGAGGTGATCGACGGCTGGGGCCTGACCCGCCTGGAGGAGTACCTCGCCGCGGACCGCCAGGGCCGCCGCCTGCCCCTTCCGCGGGCGGACCGGGAGCGCGTGTGGGACGTGTACCTGCGCTGGAGGGCGGCGCTGCGGGGCCGCGGCGTGGTGACCTGGCCCCAGCGCCGGGTGGTGGCCCTGGCCCGCATCCAGCCGGCATACGACGCGGTGGTGGTGGACGAGGCGCAGGACCTGCCGCCGACGGCGCTGCGCTGCCTGCTGAAGCTGGTGCGCCGCCCGGAGGGGTTCACACTGGCGGCGGACACCAACCAGAGTCTGTATCAGCGTGGCCTCTCGTGGCGGGCGATCGACGCCGCGCTCGACATGCGGGGCCGCAGCGCGGTGCTGCGCCGGACCTACCGCAGCACCCGTGAGATTCACGGGCTGCTCTCCGACCTCTCGGCGCATCCCCACCTCGACGTGGAGGAGCTGCCGCTGGAGCCTGTGCGAACAGGACCCCGGCCGCTGCGCCTGACCTTTGGGGGGGGCACCGACTATGACCGCCTCACCGCGTGCATCCTGGAGCAGTGTCGCCTCCACCGCATCCCGCTCAGCGGGGTCGCCGTCCTCGCGCCGACCAACGCCCTGGCGGAGGACGCCGTGACGGAATTGAACGCCCGGGGCGTGAACGCGGTTCACGCGCGGGGCGATGACCTGGACCTCGACTACCCGGCCGTGAAGGCCCTGACCCTGCATTCCGCCAAGGGGCTCGAGTTTCCGCTCGTCGTCGTGACGGACCTCAACGAGGGGCAGCTGCCCCGGCGCGTCCGGGACGTGCCCCCAGAGGAACACGCCACCTACGAGGCAAACGACCTCAGGTTGCTGTTCGTGGGCTGTTCCCGGGCCATGCGGCAGCTGGTGGTCACCCACGACCGGGAGCGCCCCAGCCCGTTCCTGCGGGGCATCGCGGCGGAACGTTGGGGCGAAGACCGGCCTGGGTGATCCCGGTGTGGGGCGACGGGCGATGGGTGTGATCAGGCCCGGTGGGGAGGGGCGTTACGGCCTGACGCGGGGAATAGGCCGGCCGGGTCTATCGGGGAGTGCCTGGCGTCGTTCGCCAAGCGGCCCTCGCCCGGAAGATCCCCATGACCGGGCGCAGCGACACCGGTGTCTCCGACCTCGCCCGCCGCGCCGGCTGGCAGGACGCCGCGAAGTGCTCCCTGCACCGCGCCTTTCCCGGGGGTAGCAGAGACGCAGGTTGAATGCTCACCAGGAGCGGAACATCCTAGTGGACGAGTCCGCCAGGGCATCTTCGTCTTCCGGGTCTCCTGCGGCCTCCACAGTCGCCAGGTCGGCCTGCCGCTGTACCTCCCAACCTGGGGGCGTGGCTGCGGACAACAGAGGAGCAGGCTCAGGCAGCAGCTGACCCTCCACGGTACTGAGCAGGGCCCACCTCGTGGCGCGGGTGAGGCCGACGAACAGCATCTGGGGAACCTGCATCTGAGCGACGGAGGGGGGGTCAGACGGGGCAGGACCACCGTGTCAAAGGTCATCCCCCTGGCGGCCTGGTAGGTCATCAGCTTGGGGAGGTCCGAGCGAAAGTTCAACTCCTGCAGTCCGGGAAGCGGTTGAGACACCACCACCGGGATCCCGGCCTCGCGAAAGGCATTGCTGGACCCCTGAACCTGCCGCCGGGTGGGGAACAGGACAGGCACACGTTCGCCCTGCTGCACGCGTGAGGCGACCACCTCCGTGATGCGGGCGGTCTCCTTGGCCGCGTCCTGGGCCAGAAACAGGACCGGGGTCTGCCGCTCGACCTGCTCCTCGCGCACCTGCCGCAAGAACAGCTTCCGTTCCTCCGAATCCGCGATGAAGGTGCTGGCCAGGGCCGCGAGGTGCGGGCTGACCCGGTAGGCTTCAAGCAGATGCATGCGGCGCTGCGGGTCACGGAGCGCCGCGGGCACCTCGGCTTCGGTCGTGCCCTGCGCGTACAGACGCTGCTTGCCTTGCTGCTGGGGGGGATGACACCGGGCAGCACTCCGCCCCGTGGAGAGCCCCGCGGTCAACCTGCAACTCACCCCGGACGCTGGGGAAAGCGGGCGCTGCTTCCATAGGTTCTGCCGCCGACTTCGCCACCGTTCCCCCCGGGACTCTTCTCCAGGTTCCAGGTCACCGTCTCCAACGATTCGGCAGACGCGGTGCACAACGCGGTGGGCGGGCCGTGACGCCTTTCACGCGGGTGCCCCACCCCTGTTCCCTGTTGGTTCCTGCCCTGCGCTTGGCCAGGCCTACGCCGAACGTCCGTGGCAAGGGCGGAGTTTCCCCCTGCGCAGATGCGTCCGCACCAGCCCCTTGCGGATGCCAAGATGCGCTCATCTCACCCGTGGAGGCTCCTTCTGACCCGTTTCCTTCCCCATGCCCGTCCTCCTGAGCCCTCTGCCCCCACCCGCGACCCCGTGCACATTGGAAGCGGCTGGCAAACGGCGCTGGCCGACCTGGAAGGCCCCGGGCGCCGGTGGCTGGTGTCCCCCTGGGTCAACAGCGGCGACACCGACCTGCAGGGCCTGCTGAACCTGGTCCGGCCCGGGGACCGACTGCTGCTGCGGGGACGCCCGGAGGACTTCCTGCACCGGATGTCGAGCTTCGGCGCCGTTGAGCAGTTCCTGGCCCGGCAGGTCGAGGTTCAGCGGTTTTCCCACCTGCACGCGAAGGTCTACGCCCGTGAAGAGCCGGGGGGAGGCGTGGTGTGGCTGGGCAGCGCCAACCTCACCCGCCGCGGCCGGCAGGGTGACACGCGGGCCCACGGCAACTACGAGGCGATGAGTGGCCCTCACCTGCTGACCCCCACCGGGCTTGGGCAGCTGCAAGCGCTCTGGGCGAGGAGCGTGCCCTTCGACCGCGCTGCCATCGAGGGACAGGTAGGCCGGCTGCGCGAGGAGCGGGAGGAGTACGCCACGCTGCTGGGTGAGCAGGCCCTCACAACC
The DNA here is from genome assembly GCF_014201885.1 of Deinococcus budaensis. Taxonomy (NCBI): domain Bacteria; kingdom Thermotogati; phylum Deinococcota; class Deinococci; order Deinococcales; family Deinococcaceae; genus Deinococcus; species Deinococcus budaensis. Next base: position 23,156 of record NZ_JACHFN010000013.1, read on the forward strand.
CTGACGTTGCAGGTGGGTTTCAAGCTGCTGAACGGCCAGCTCACCCTCTCGCCGAAGTGGCTGGGGATGCCACCTCTGCCGGGTGTGACCTACCCGGCGGTGAAGTTCGTCACGGGCGACGTCGACCTCGCCCGGCGGCTGCGGCGGCTCAAGCACCGGGCGCAGCGTGGCCTGCGCCCCCTGGCGGTCCCGGTCGACGGATCACCGGGGCTGCACGTTCTTCCGGTCACCAACCGGGACGCCGTAGAACGGGGGCTCCGCTCTCTGCAGCGGCAGGCCCAGGACGAGTTGGGGCCGCAGCTGGACGCGCAGAGGCCCGGCCTGAAGGCCAGATTCCTGGAGCGCTTTGAAGCGGCGTTCCTGGAGTTCACCCGGGCCCACCGCGCCCAAGCGCGCCCGCTGGCTGAGCTTCTGGTTGAGGCGAGCGAGGCCTTTGACGCCTACATCGGGCAGGACCCCTTCGCGCTCGCCGTGCGGTTCGGCGTTCCCCTGCCCAACCTCCACGACCCCTACGACCCGCTGGCCCAGAGTGTCATTCAGGCCCACACCCTGCCGCGCCCCCTGCGGTAGGGCTGCTGCGGGTCCAGTGGTCCGCCGCCAGTGACGTCCTGGCGCACCGCGTCAGGGCGGCGGGGCAACCCGTGGGGCCGCCGATGGGCCCACGTCGGGCACCGGCGGTGGCGAGCACTGGCATGGCGGGCTTGCCTCAAGCCCGGAGCGGACTGTGGGCGCTCCAGACGGGCTCCCCGTTCTCCTGGCAGGCCCGGTGCCATGAAGGGGGTAGCCCCGTCATGCTCTCCAGGCGGTGCACGCGCCTGCCTGGCCCCCCGGTCCCTCGTCCGCAAGGCGGGTGGTGCCCTTCTCTGGCCGCAGTGGTGTGGTGGAACCTGGAACCGCAGCATTCCGCCCCGTACCCCAGGTGAATACTGTTGTGGAGGAGCCCAGTCTGGCGAGCCCCCCCGCAGAGGCGCTCCTCCGGAATCGGCGCCGGGAGCGCGCCCCGGGGGTCGCCGCCTGTCCCCCGAACATCGCCAGACCCAGACATGGTGTCGGCGTGAATCGTCCCGCCGACCCTGCCGAGCTCCGCGAGGGACCAGTGTTGTGGGCCACGGCACCTCTGCAACAGGCACCGCACGTGTGTCGGAACGGGGGGCCTCCGTAGGGCGCGCCCGTTCCGACTCACATGCCGACGTGCCGGCCTGAAGACGGCCAACGCCTCTGGGGGAGCGTGACCGCCCCGACGGCGGCACATGGCATGGCCAAGGGGCCCCGCAGCCCCTCGCGGGTAAGCCCCCAAAGCCCGACTCCGGCTGACCTTTGGACACTGCGCCCGGTTGTCCCCGGTGTTCCCCTCCCGCGGAAGGGCTGCTTCCCCGGCCACCGGCCACAGCGGTCCGGGCCCCGGCGTGAAGGGGAGGGAGGAAAACCGGGAGACAGGGCCGAGGATCGCCCACCTTACTGCTGCCTGTCAGGTTCCTGACGGCAGTCCCCCACGTATGTTCCGGCCGTTTCACCTACCGTGAGGCCATGCAGCTGAGTGAAGCGGAGCAGGGCGCCCTCATGGAGGTCGGGGACTTCGGCGCCGTCACGGCCGGGCGGTTAACGGAGCAGCTGGGAACCCGGACCCCGTGGCGCCGGCTGGTCACCGCCGGGTTGCTCAAGGCGTGCCGCACCCAGCGGCTCGGCGTCGTCCTCGGCCTCACCGACCGGGGGGCCCGGGCGTACACGGAGCTCAGCGGCGAGCCCGCCCCGTACGTCCGCGCCCCCGGCAGCCTGACCGACCGGGCGTTTCAGGTGGAGGCCCTCTCTGCGCTGAAGGCCGAGGGCTACCGGCTGGTTCAGGCCGACCGCAAGCTGGGGGGCGGCGTGCGGGGCGGAGCACCGACGGACCTCTTCGTCCGCTTCCACCTGCGGGTGCCGGAAGCGCAGATGGAAGCGCTGGAGGCGTACTGGGGCGAGGGCCGCCCCTTCGGAAAGGGCGAGACTTACCAGGCGGTGCTGGGGCACCCGGTGCTGTACGCGAGCCTGTCTGGGAACGGCATCCAGGTGAGCGGCGCGCGCAAGCTGCTCTCGCAGCACGCGGGCCACATCACCGAGTGGCGCTACCCCCTGCTCATCGCGGTGCCCGAGGAGACCCGCGAGATGCGGGCGTACCTGCGCCGGGTCGAGGCCGAGGACCGCGCCCGTTGGGGGCGGTACGCCGCATCGAGGACGCGGGCCGATCAGCCGTACATCCCGCCGGTTCGGCTGCTGGTGGTCAGTCCGCCGCAGTGACCTCCGGCCCGAACGACCCCCGCGCCTCGTACGGCTTGTGGCAGCGTGGCCGGTTGCAATACGGGTCGTGTGCCGACCAGAAGTCCACCCACACCACCCGCACCTCCCGCAGCCCCGGCAGCTCGCCCGCTCCGTGCAGCTCCCGGGCCAGGTCCAGGATGGTGGGCACCCGGCCGTGCACGCTGATCCCCCACAGGGCGGCACCGTAGCCCTGAGCGGCGAAGGACCGGAGCTTGTCCCGGACCCGCGCCGCCGGGTAGCCCGCGTCGAACTCGACCGCCCAATCCCGGGCGCGGTTCTCCCCGGGGCTCAGGATCTCCGCGTCCGGGAGAGCCCCCCGGCCGCGGCCCTTGAGCGGCGTGAGGGCCCAGCGCTGCCCGTCCTCGCGGCTGACCCGGAAGAGCACCTCCGTGAGACCGGCGGTGTGCATCAGGTCGCGCCGCGGCCAGGTCAGCGTCTCGCGCTTCAGGGCGACGAACGTCAGGTCCGTCTCGCTCATGACCTGCGTGGTCCGGGTGCGGCAGGTCAGGGTCTGCCGGGGCAGCTTCAACCCCCGCGCTGCGCCCAGCAGCCCGGAGCGCGTGAGCTGGGCCGTGGTGACGACCGGGCTGAGGTGTAGGAGGGTCCGGAGCCGCTGCTTCTGCTGGGCGGGATGCTCGGCCATGCCCCATGCTGGCAGGTCGGACGGGGCGTATGTTGGCCGGAAGGGCTTTTTTGCGGCGGCGGCGGGGAGAAGTGGGAACGGGAGGGTGCCGGGGGGAGTGGGTCAGATGATGGTTTTGTCGCCCGCAAAACCGTAACTGTTGCCGGTCATGACCCCCCGTGTCATGGCGGACAAAAAAAGAACGGTTTCCCAGACAGAAAGCACGGCTGGACGATACACTGAGGCATGTTGGCCTCCGAACTCTCCCGGGAACTCAATGTCGACGCCAGTGTCGTGTCCAAGCGCCTGAAGACGTACTGCGCCATGCAGGGGATGGAACGGCCGCTCAGGCTGGACGAGCAGGTGGTCGGACACATGCGGGAAGTCCACAGGCTGCTGAGCGGGGGCACAGCACAGAACACCCAGGAAGCGGTGCAGATGGTGCTGGGCACCTATGTTGAGTCCGTGCCGCCCGCCATCGCCCTTGACATCGTCCAGCGACTGGAAGCACTGGAGAATGGTCAGCGCCTCCTCATGGAGCAGATGACCCGCATGGCGGACTACTGGGAGGAACTCCGCAACCGGCGAAGCGCGGCGGTGGCCCAGCGCCAGGGCGACGGCACCTAGACGCCAGGGAGGCCAGATGCGGCCCTCCTCCCCAGGGTGACGGGGGCCGCTGGTCGTTCAGCCTCTCTGGGGCCGCCCAAGGAGGGCAGAGCGGCCACCCGACGGTGGGAAGGCGCCATATGGACGGCAGGGAGCAGCGCTGGGTCGTCCGACCTCTACTGTGCCTGGAAGACGAAGCAGGACTGGCCTCCGGAGGGCCCGGCCTTTCAGCTGCTGAAGGCGGGTCGTGCCTGTTTGGGCGTGCCGCGGGTGCCGCCTCCCCTCACCCCGGGTGGTGGTGTGAGGTCGGTCGGCTGCGCCTCACCACAGGCGTCATAGGCCCCCACGCCTGCTGGACCTGGGTGGGAATGGCGCCCGCGCCCCAGCGGGATAGTGGGCCCCACGGCAGGGACACGGGTGAGACGGCGCGCTGGCCATGCCCAGGGTGGGGAATTGGCCGGGCCGGGGTCAGCGGCGGCGCCTGGGAACAGATCCGCTCGGCCCCCACAAGGAGGTCGAACTGGTCACCGCGGCTCCTCCGGCAGGCGGGGAACGGCGGTCGACCTCAGTAGCGGGGAACGTTGCGCGCTTCGGCCACGGCAGCTGCCATCTGCACGACCCGCCGGGCGAGCAGCGGGGGAGCCAGAGGCAGGCCGAAGCGCGCGGAGGCGTCTGCCTCCAACGCCTGGGCGAGGGGGGCCGCCTGGCCGTACCCCTGATAGGTCGCCGTGAGTTCCGGAAGAGCCTGTCCGAGCCTGTGCGCGTTCGGGATGCGGTCACGCTTGACGTGCATGTTGTGGGCCGGATCGCTGGGAACCAGATTCCAGAGTTCGTTGATCGGGTGGACCGACACCGGGATGATGTGGTCGAGGTCGAACGCCCCGGGAACCAGGCGCGTACCCGTCCAGGGGCAGTGGAAGCCCTGTCCCTCCAGCATCAGCAGCCGCACATGGTGCCGCTCCCAGGTCAGCGGCAGCCGCGCCGCGGGGGAGGCGCTGAGCAGGGAGAAGACCTCCCCCCGGGTGACGGCCGGTGCCTGCTCCACCCGCTCGACGAACAGGCTCCACTCGTGCACGCACAGGGCCTCGACCCACAGGCTCATCGCCTGCAGCGTCCCCCACAGGGCGCCCGGCACGGTGAAGGCGAGCTCCTCGGGAAGAGTTCCTGGCAGAGGCTGACCGGCCAGGTCGCGGGCGGCCGCCGGCGGACTGAATACCCCGTGCTGCCCCCCGGGCCCCGCGTACCGGACGGGCTGCCGCACCGCCCGGGCCACGCGCCCGAGAACGTGAACCGTCATCGCCTGCAGGGCGGGCGGCAGCTGGCCCCGCCCCGCCCGGTAGGCCGCGAGGAGGAGCGCGCCGTCCGCCGGATCGGCCCGGGTATGGGGAAGCGCCTCCCACGCCCCGCGCAGGGTGGTGAGCGCTTCCCGAAAGCTGATGTCCTGCCGCTGCTGGCCGTCGCGTGTGGCGCGCGCGCCCTGGTAGACCGGCCGGTTCCCCACGAAGGGCCAGTAGAAGACCAGCCAGCGCTCGGCGACCCGGCGCAGCGGCACGACCACGTCCCGGGCCGCCTCGAGGGGATGCTCCAGAGCGAGGTCGTTCAGGGCGCGGACCAGGGCGAACTTGTAGGTGTTGGCCTTCGCCTCATGGCGCAGCAGGCCCGCGAGCAGGGCCCGGTCCTCATCCATGCGCAGCCAGTCCGGGGAGGACAAGCCGGAGCCTCCGCCTCACCAGGGGCTCTGGCCGTGGGGGGCGGGCGCGGATCCAGGCCGCCGTCTGACGGGCCAACGACTGCATGCCTCAGGCTAAGGGAAAGGCAGCCGGGGGAGGCTTAAGGAGCAGGCGGACCACAGCACGGGTTCCGAGGGGCAGGGAAGAGGTGACTCTGGAAGCGACAATCACCCCGGTGAGGCGTCCGGAGGATGTCGCCCCGGACGGGCCCTGCCCGAATGGTGCAGGATGCCCGCGCATCGGGAGGCGGTAGCTGGGAGACGACGCTCCGGGCGGGCAGGTCTACTCGCAGGCCACGCCGTCCCTATCCCGGTCCAGTGCCGGGTTGTAGCCGGGCTGACCTCGCCGCAGGGGCGCTGCCTCCGCCGCCCGAGCCTCCGCACATGAGCGGTAACCGGGTGTGGCGGGCGTGGGCGGAATCGCTGGTGGGCGCGCTGGGGCGGCCGCGGCTGCAGGACTCGCCGCTGAACGGTTCGCGGGCATCGGCGCGCCTCTCTCCGTGAGGATGGCAAACCTCCCTCCAGGCTGCACCACCACCGTCACCGTGCCCTGCAGGTCCGTGCGGTACACCGCCGCGTTCACCCGCCGGTACAGAGCGAGCGCCTCCGCCGTGGGATGCCCGTAGTTGTTCGGTCCTACGCCGATCACGACGTTCCTCGGCCGGACCGCCGCCAGCCACGCCGCGCTATCGCCGTTCTTCGCCCCATGGTGGATGCTCTTGTACACGTCGACGGGTCCCAGGAAACTCGCCGGGTACTTCTTCAGCCACGCCTGCGTTTCAGCCGTTTCGCTGTCCCCGGTCATCAGGGCCCGGAAGGTGCCGTACTGCACCAGCAGGCCCACGGAGTTGACGTTCTGCTCGCGGGGCATGCCCGGAGGCGGCGCGAGGACCGTGACCTTCACGCTGCCCAGGTTGATCACCTGGTCCCGGGCGACCAGACCCTGCGTTCCCGCCTTCTGCGCCGCGGACACCAGCGTCCCCCAGGCCTGGGTGTTGGCGGCGAGGCCGTTGTTCAGAAAGAACTTCGGCCTGTACAGCGTCACCGCGGGGGTCAGCCCGATGATGTGGTCCGCGTCCCCGTGGCTGGCCGCGACCAGGTCCAGGCTCTTCACGGCGTACTGCCGGAGCAGGGCCTGCATCCTGGGCTCACTCCTCCCCCCGTCGTACAGGAGGCTCTTCCCCTCGGGGCTGGTGATCAGCACGGCGTCCCCCTGGCCCACATCCAGGAAGCGGAGGGTGAGGACGCCCGGGTTCGGTGCCTGGGCGGAGGAGAGACCCAGGGACAGCAGGGCCAGGGTGAGGAGGCGCTTCACAGGTCGATCTCCTGCGCCGTGCCGCCGCTGTTCAGGGCGTCGAGCTGCGCCTGGGCCTGCCGGCGCCGGGTGCGGGTCAGCTCGTGGTCGATCTCCATCTCCAGGTCTCCTCCCTCGACACGCAGGCGAATCACATCCCCCTCGCAAACCCCGCGCGGCAGGGAGGCCAGGGGCCAGTCCTCGAGGTGGCCGTCTTCCCGCTCGACCCGCGCCAGACCTCCCTCGACCGCGTCCACGACCAGCGTGCTGGCGAGGATGTCCGGGGCGACCTGCTCTTCTCGGCTCATGCCGCAAAGTAGCGCACGGTCAGGCCGCATGTCAGTCCGCGTCATGAAGCGAATCCTGCTGTTCAGTTATGGTCATGGCTTTCACGACCTGCGGCACACGGCGGCGAGTCTGCTGATCTGCCGGGGCGTGCGGCCCAAGGTGATGGCGAACCGCCTGGGTCATGCCGATGCCAGCTTCACCCTGAAAGTGGACACGCATGTGTACGACGACCAGCGGGCGGCGGCAGCCCTGCCCCTGGGAGAACTGCTGGGGGCGGAGGGCCGGGGGAGCTCCCCGGTCCCGCCCCCCCGCGTCGGCCGCCGAAGTGGAACACGGCCTGGAGGCCTTCCAGAGGCTGCATCAGGCGCTGGGCGCGTTCCTCGAGTCAGCGCCCGACTGGGCGATGACGACGCTGCAGGACATGATCCAAAGTTCTGGCCGCTGTTGATGGGCAATGGTGAGCGCACGCGCCAGGCTGCCTGAGTCTGGCGTCGCCGGAGCCTCTGGCTCGGCGGATTGGCATGCTGCTCGATTCACCCCTGCGGGTGCTGCCCACCATGGGCCGCCCCGAGCAAGGCAGCACGGAACTCTGCGGCGGAACGTGAGCCGCATGTCGGCGCCCAGGAGAAAGGATGCGCCGGTCTGTCCTGCTGCCGTCCCGGCGCGCCAGGTGGTGCATGGGCAGCCTTCTCTCGGGTTTGTCTGATGCCGACAGTTTTTCAAAACAGACGGTCATGGCGCCCGCCCAGGTACCGGGGTTTACTTCCGCAGGCTCCGGCCCGGGTGGCATTTCGGCTGGAAGCTTGTCCTGATGCAGGCCTGGGCCTGTGAAGTGGCAGCCGTGAGCTCTCCACCAGCAGAGCCGGCCGGGCACCGTCAGGTGCCTGTCACGTGCCGCGCCGCTCTTCCTTTGCACAAGCCCGTTCCACATGGCCCTACCCCCCGGACTTGCTAGGAAGGAGCGTCTGCGCTAATTTAAAATGGCATCCTAGCTGCTTGGTATGACAGCTCTCCGAGGGACGCGGAGGGGTACTCATGCCAAGTCAAATTCATTTGCTATGTCAGGCCAACGATGGGCGCGCGGAACGCGCCGGAGTCGTTGGCCTGCTGTGCATGCCTGCGCGGGGGCCACCCGGCCTGATGTCTTGACGGTCAGAAGTAGGCCGCCGGGGGAATGACTGGACGCCATACCCCGGATCCTGAGCACACGCTCGGGTAGGCCCGGTCAATGCACTTCATGGGCATAGCACACGAGGGAATGTTTGTATGAGTCTTTTTCGTCGGCGTGAAAAGACAGGTCATTTCACGATGGTGGGCAACCAAGCTGTCCGCGATTCTAACCTCAGCCTCAAGGCAAAGGGGCTGCTCGTCCTGATGCTGTCGTACAGCGAAGGGTGGGTGTACCGCCTGGTTCACCTTGAGAGGCAGTCGGCCGATGGGCAACACGCGACCAAAACGGCGCTGCGTGAACTGATGGCTGCCGGTTACGTCGTTCGGGAGCGGCAGCGGGCGAATGACGGCACCTTTCAGTGGCTCTACACGGTGGACGATGAGCCGTTCGCGGCTCCGTCAGAAACCACCCCCCAAGTTTCCACCGGTGGAGTTTCCACGGGTGAACCTGCCATCGGTGGAAACTCCACCCCTAAGAAACCCAAGGCACGAAAATCAAGCAGCAAGAGAGAAACACCTTCCCGCGCTGACGCGCGCGGGGAGCCGCCTGCGGCAGAGCCTCGGGTTCCGGAAGGTCTGGGGGGCCAAGCCGCCGACGCGGGTCCGCAGGCCGTCTCGGGCACGCCTCACGGCGTGGCGGCTGACGCCGCGGGCGGGGCCCCATCGTCCTTCGTGGCGGGTGCTGAACCGTCCACACGCCATGACGTTGACGCCGCTACCCCTGCAAAAGGTTCCGCCGGCGCGGCGCGGCCCGAACCGGACCATCAAACCATGGTGAGGGCCATCCGTGAGGCGCTGTACCCCGGTACGGCCCACTGCGCCGACAGGATTGAGCGGCAACTCGCTGCGGCCAGCAAACAGCTGCGCGGCGCCGGACTTGATTCGGGCGCCCCGGCCCTGATCGTGGCGCACATCCGCACCCATCATCCCTGGCGCACCCATGTCTCGCCCGGGACGCTGGTGGAGTACAGCGCTGAGTGGGCCAGCGCACGGGCCAACCCGGACCTGGCGCTTACCCGTTCGCAGCCTGCCCGTTCCCACCCGGTGAGCCGCCCGCAGACCACAGCGGAGGCCACCCAACGCAGCGTCGATACCGCCAGCGCCGTGCTCGCGCATCTCCACCGCCGGGGGCTCTCGTGATCGACTCCGTGACGTTCGCCACCGAGTGGGCCCTGCTGGAGGACCGGTTTCAGACCCGTCACAATCCCGAGACAGCCGCGCGGTACCTGGAGGACCTCTCGCAGGAGCTGGACACCGAGCAGTTCCGGATGGCCTGCGGCCGCGCTTTCCGGTTTGAGACCTTTTTCCCATCGCCGCAGTGCCTGATCGACCACGCCCTCGGCGACTTCCTGAACCGGGCCGAGGACGCCTGGGATGACCTGATGGGACGCCTGGCAGGTGGGAGCGACGTGATCACGGCGCCCGGCACCCTCGAGCGGCAGATTCTCGCTCGGCTGGGGGGCTCGCGGGCACTGGCTGAGGCCAGCGACTATGGCCGCCGTGATATGCGCGAGCAGTTCATCCGCCGGTATGCCCGGGCCCTGCGGAGCAGGACCATGCCGGGGCTGCCTGCCACGCGGGCGCTCCCCGTCACCCCCCCGGCGCCGTCGCCCCTGTCCCCGGTCCTGCCGGCCCTGCCTTCGCCGCGCGGCAAGACGATCGATTTTCTCAAGATGGCGCGCATGATTGGGGTTCCCGTGTCCGGGGACGGAGTGGTGGCCGTGGAAGGAACCCTGGATGACACCCTATCTTCATCTTCGTGAAGCAGTGGTTACCTAACTTGTATTTCTTCGCCCTTGGTTGAGCAAGTTCTGCATGCTCCGCTTGCCCGTCCCTTGGGCGCAGGAGAGATCCGTCAAGTGCCCCGCGCGTCAGAGCGTGTGCCCGAGCCCCGATCCCTATGCGGCGCGGCGCCAGCGCTTCGCCTTGACCATTCCGAGGCGCATGATGTTGCGGGTGGCATTGCGGTGCGCATTCATGCGCCGACGGCAGGTGGGGCAGAAGAAAATGTCCCCGTCGCGGTGGCCGAAGGGATGGCCAGGGCAGTACGAGCAGCGCAGGCTGGTGTGCCTGGGGTTCACCTTTTCAAGGCCAATGCCAGCGAGCTGGAGGCGGGTGTGCATCCAGCACTCGTGAAAGTCCAGCACACCGTTCCGCCGCGACCGTTGGACGAACGTAGGTTTCATGTCCTTGTAGCGCAGGTCCTCCGCGTAGACGTAGAACGCGTGCCGGCACAGAAAGTCGGAGACCCGCTGGAGCTGCGCCTGGTGCCAGGAGAAGACGATGCGGTCGAGAAGCCGCCGGGCCTGGGGCGACAGCCGGGACCGGACCTGCCAGATGAGGTCGGTCTCGCAGGGCTGCGTGCGGTGGGCCCGCTCCTCGCTCGTGGACGCGTAGACCAGGGGCTTGCTGCCCAGGTCGAGGCTGACCTCGAGGCGGTGCGTGAAGAGGTCCGGCTGCGTGGCCTGCACCTGGAAGAAGAGCACCAGGAACCAGTCGTCCCCGCTGCGCTGCAACACCAGCCGTTCCCGGTCCCACACTGCGGAGAACAGGCTGTCGGGCTGAACGAGGCGGGGTTGGGCATCAGGCTGCGGTTCCTGAGCCACGGCCGATTCGAGGAGCCGGGCGGCCTCAGTGACCGAGAGGGTGGGAGAGCGCAGGGCGACGCTCAGCTCTTCCAGACCAGGATGCTGCTGGAACCGCGGCGACTGCCGCACGAGGGCGGCATACTCGCTGGAAGGCAGGCGATACAGTTCGGTGTGCAGGGCGACGTCTCCGTACAGCAGCGTGCTGTCGCTGAGGGCTTCAAGCAGTTCCGGCTTTGCTTCGTAAAGCAGGCCAGAGGCCCGGTCGTGCTGCAACCGGAGCTTGGGGTTGCCCTTGAGCTGGCCGCTGCGGATCAGGGCTTGAAGGGTCGGGTACGAGTGGCGCTTGAGTTGCAGGATGTGGTGAACGGTACGCATGAGGCTCCAGGCAAGGCAGACGGGCAGCCTTAGCCGGCTGCCCGAAGGGAGGAGGGATCAATTGGCCAGGATTCAGAGCGGCGGGGATGCCGGTGAAGCTGGCCGAGGATGATCCGAGGGTGGACGATGGGGGGGCTGGGTTCCCCTACCTCCCTATGCCGGGCCGCGCAGCGGTCCGGACATCACGCGCTGTTTCCGCTGCTGCGGTTTTGAAAGCGAGGCGTCCCCCACCTGCCTTTGTCGGCGGATTCGCCCTGAGGAAGGGACGAAGCGCGTGCCGTTCCAGCGTACCGACCGGTACACTGAGCCCATGAGCCTCCTCGACCGGATCACCGTCGACCCGCGGCAGTGCGGTGGACGTCCCTGCATCCGCGGAATGCGGATCCGGGTGAGCGACCTCCTGGACCTGCTGGGCCAGGGCGTTCCTGAGGGGGAGATCCTGGAGGACTACCCCGATCTCGAGCGCGAGGACATCCACGCCGCGCTGCTGTATGCCGCGCGCTACCTGAATCATCCGCGTCTGAGCGCCTGAGATGCCGGAAAATCCCTACTGGCTGGATGCGCAGCTCCCGCCGCAACTCGCGCCCTGGCTGACCCAGACGTTTGGTGTACCGGCCTACAGCGCGAGCTACCTGGGTTACCGGGATGCCAGCGACGACGAAATCTTCCAGGCCGCCCGGGAGGCTGGGGCCGTCGTCGTCTCCAAGGACAGCGACTTCCTCGACCGGGTGACGCGGCTGGGACCCCCGCCGCAACTGCTCTACGTGACCTGTGGGAACACCAGCACCCGGTTCCTGAAAGACGTGTTCACCCGGGTGTTCTCTGAAGCCCACCGCCTGCTGGAGCAAGGCGAACCCGTGGTGGAGATCGGGGACCGGTAGGTGTCGCTGAGTACTCGCGAGGCTGACCAGGCTGCTTCAAGGCGCTTGGTCAAGAGGCCAGACTGGGCGTTCAGAGTCGAAAAGATGGAACACGGCGGCGCCAACAAATCTGTCTAGGCAGGGACCGGAGAAGATCGCTTTGCGCAGATGGCCGGACAGAGCGGGCTGGAACCGCCGGAACTGGAACACTGGTAGACCCGGCTCGGCGACTTCTGGGCACAACTGGATGTTGGGGGGCAGTGAGGTGGGCCGCCTTGTGGAGCTGACCAGGGGCGTACGCCCACCAGGTGCCTCTGGTGGTGCTGCGGCCAGTGCGCGGCGTTCAGGGCCCGGCCGTCCTGTTGCGTCCTGTAGGTTCAGACCCGACCGTCTGCATCCCGTCCACGAATGGCGCCCGGGCGAGAGGCAGGGCCCGCCGTGCTGGTGCTCTGGCGAGCCCTGCCAGCCCAGCGGCACAATGGCGGCATGACCGTCGCACCACACGTGCAGGGCGAGGGGCTCTACCAGCAGATCGTGCGGGGGCTGATCGGCCTCGAGGCCGAGGCCGCCGAGCGGTTGGTCGTGGAGGGTGAGGGTCTGCCGCTCCTAACCGTGGCGGCCGCGCGACAGCACCTGAAGCCGTTCCTGGGAGTGGGCCAGCCTCCCGCCTTCCTCCGCGGGTGGCGCGGGACAGTCAGCGTCCGGATGCTGGACGACCTCCTCGCCTTCTGTCGCCTCTACGCCGACGTGCGGCTCGTCCTCAGCGAGGAAGACGCCGCTCGCTGGCTCAGCCGTCCCAACCGCCACCTGGAGGGCTGGAGCCCGCTGGACCTGCTGGCCAGCCGCGTGGGGGAGCGCCGGGTCCGGGCGTACCTGGAGGGGCTGCTCTCCGGGAACTACGGGTGAGGGTGGAGGCGGGAGAGGTTGGCGGGCACGACCACGTGCGGGAGGCGATGGACAGGTAGGCGCCCCGGGGCTGACGTGCCCGGCGGACCGCCTTGACCGCCGCCCCCGTCCCCCTCACGCTGGAGCATGACCCGACGCTGGCCCTCCCGCGAGGAGCTGTACGACCTGGTGTGGTCCAAGCCCTCCGAAGAGGTGGCGGCCGACCTCGGCATCACGGGTACGGCCCTGACCAGGGCCTGCGCTCGGCGCAATATCCCCAAGCCTCCCCGCGGCTACTGGGCCCGGCTGCGGGCGGGACAGCCGATGAAACGGGTCCCCCTGCCGAGGAGCGAGACTCCGCAGAAGAAGGCCAGGCCGCAGCGGTCCGCCTTTGTGCCACCCCCTGTGGCGCAGATGTCCCCCCGTCCGCGGGTGGTGCAGCGGACCGAGCGGGCCTACGAGGGGGCACAAACCGACGTGTGGGGCCGCCTCGCCCCCTCCTGGACCGGCACGTCCGAGTACCTGGACCTGATGGTCTCCCGAGACGCCCTGCCGCGGGCCTTGCAGGTCATGTCGCGGCTGATCGAGGAGGCCCGCGCCTCGGGGATGACCGTCACGGCGCAGCACCGCTCGACCTTCCTCGAGGTGGGGGGCGAGCAGGTCCGGCTGCGCCTCAAGGAGAAGGTGCAGGCGCAAGACGGATTGCCCCTGTTGCCCGCCCGCTCTACCTGGGACACGCCCTCGCGGCAGAAGGCGCAGGGAACGGGGGAGCTGAGCCTGCTGGTGTTGGACCCCACGGGGGACGTGCCCACGACCGGCTGGCGCGACGGACCCCTCCCGCTGGAAGACCAGGTGCCCCGGATCATCGCCGCCTTCCGGGCGGTGCCGGGGCGGGCCGAACAGCGGCGGCAGGCCGAGGCGGTGGCAGCCGAGCGCCGACGGCAGCAGGAGCTGGAGACCCAGCGGTTGCGAGCGCTCGAGGCGCAGCGGCAGGCGGAACTCCGGCGGCGGCGCGAGGAGGAGCAGGCCTGCCAGGAGACGCTGCTGGCCCACGCCCAGCGCTGGGAGGAGGGCCAGCGGCTGCGGGCCTATCTCGACTGGGTGCGGACCCAACTGCAGAGCTCCCCTAACGCCAGCACGGAGGCGTTCCAGGGATGGCTGGCGTGGGCCGAGCGGGAACTCCTCGCGCTAGACCCCGTTCGCAGCGGGGAGCTGACGGCCCTGACCACCCGGGTGCAGCGGATGACCGGGTGGCCGCCCCTCGAGGAGGTGATCCCCGACTCGCGGCGTTGAGGGAGAAGACGTGTGGGTGCGCCGTTCCCAATGGACCAGCGGTGCAATGACCGGTGCTATCTCCAGCGTGGGTTGGTGGGCGGGCACCGGCATTTCCCACTTTCTGGTGCTCACGAAGCGACGGTCCGGCAGCACAACTGCCCCGAATAGCCGGTGCGGCGGGTCGTCGCGCCTACCCGCTCACCTCCCCCACGTCGACCACCTGAGGTGGCTGGCTCACCCGGTAGCGCGGGTCGCACACGGCAGCGTTGAGGTACTGCACGCCGCCGCGCTCCTCCCGGCCGTACCCCTCGTGGATGTGCCCGAACACGTGGACCCGGGGACGCAGGCGCTCGATCACCCGGCCCAGGTGCGGACACCCGACGGCCTGACCCTCCGTCAGCACGCGGTCAAGGATGCCCCGGGGCGGCCCGTGGGTGACCACGACGTCCACCCCCGCCGGGAGCTGTCCCCAGTGCTGGCGCAGCTCCTCGTCGGTGCGGTTGAAGGCCCAGCCCATGAACTCGGGCGTGACGGGACTGCCCCAGAACCGCAGGCCGTCCAGCTCCACCCCCGAGTCGTTGAGGTAGGTGACGTTGTCCGGAATCAGCCCCTCGGCGAGGTGGGGCGTGCGCTCGAAGGCGAAGTCGTGGTTGCCCGCGATCATCACGCGGTGCCGGAAGTCGCCGACCCGGCCGAACCAGCTCAGGAAGCGGCCGATCTCGTCGAGCCGCCCGCGACCGCTCACATCCCCGGCGTGCAGCAGGACGTCCCCGGGCGGGAGACGGACCTGGTCGTGCAGGCCATGGGTGTCGGAGAGGCAGACCAGTCTCATGGGCAGGCTCCTCTGACGAGCTCATGCCTGGTGTGCGGAGGGGAAACACGCCCCCACCAGGAGGAGTTGTTCCGGTGGCTAGGCTTCACCGCCCCAGCGTAGCCCCTGAGCTGCGACGGGGCGGCCCGATGTGCCCTGGTCCGCACCTTCCGGGCCCTGCACGAACGGGGACGGCGGCCCGGCTGTGGTCGCGTGACCAGACGACCAGGTGCTCCAGCAGTGCTGATGACCTGGCCCCTGGCTTCCAGCTGTGCTTACAGGGTTGGACGTGCCCGGCCGTCCAGCGCCATAAGCACGCCCGGGTGCGTATCAGAGCAGGCCCAGTTCCTGATCAAGGTCGATCAGGGCTTGCAGGGCCGCCTCCTGCCACACCCCGTCGCGCACCATGCGGGCAATGAGCGCCGCGATGTTCCAGGCGTCGTCCGCCCCCCGGTGGTGGGTGCCCTCCAGCGGCAGCCCCGCGTGCCTGAGCGCCCGGGCCATCCCCGCCCGCCTCAGCCCATACCCGGCCGCGTACACCCCCTTGGCATTGGTGTGACCCACGCCGAATGGGGAGGGGACTTCTTCCCCGCACTGCCGTTCGAACTGCCAGCGGTCATAGTCGCCCCAGCTCGCCCACAGGCGTGAGGCACTGTCAAAGTCGCGCCGCAGCACCTCGCAGGCGTCCTGGAAGCGGAGACCCGTCGCCACCTCTTCGGGCGTGAGGCCGGTCAGCCCGGTACAGAACTCGCTGACCTCGGAGTGCTCGGGGCGTACAAGCAGGCTGCGCTTCTCCACCCGTTCCAGGGTGCTCAGGTCGAGAACGCACACGCCGATCTCAATGATCTCGCTGTATTGGCCTGGCGGGGGCTCACCCGCCCAGCAGGTGGCCTCCACGTCGATGACATTCAACAGGGGCATCAGCTGTACTCCTCCCCGGTGACGGCGAACGCCACGTTCTACATCGAGACGGCAGTGGCGAGATACCTGGGTGAACATTCCGGCAGGATCCCGAGGACGTCTTACGGGGCCTGCCTCGACCTGCTGACCGCTGCCAAAAGGACGGGGTCGGCGCGGGCCTTCTCGCTGCGCGAGAGGCTGCTCCGGCACCACCAGGCGGCGTGACGGTTGGGGCACACGACCTCCAGCTTGAAAGCTTATTCCGCATTCGATACCCGGAGGAAGGAGGGGCTACCGGCCGCGTTTGACCCGTCCTCCACCTTGTCGAAACTTCCCAGCAGCACCTCGATCCCACCCAGCGCGAGGTGTAGACCCGCCCCGACATTCACATGGGGCCTATTGGCCTCCGGAACTCCGGGGTCCGCATCCGCACGGTCCACCCCGCCTCCCCCTCACGCCCGGCGTTCGGAGAGGTGCGTTGGCACGCGAAGAGCTGCCGTTCGTGCACGCCAGCGTTGCGTGACACCTACTCGAGTGCGGCGCTCTCCGGCACCCGTCGAAGTCCGGGAGGGCCGGGCTCACTGCCCGGCACAGAACGCGAGAGAGGTGCCGCTCCCCCACCCCTGCTCGCGCCGCAGGGTGTCCACCGATCTCAGGAAGCGCCGGGGCAGCGCCAGGCTTACTTGTGCCCCGGCGCCCGAAGAGGCGCTCAAACCACGAGAGGCGCGGCGGGTGGTTGGCCGCGATGCCGTGTTCCACTGCTTCTCCTCCTGCTTCTGCCGCTCGCGGAGCCCCTCGACCTCGCCGCTCCCGGCGGACCTCCTCGGCGTCGAGGATCGGCAGCACGTGCGTCTCCAGAGAGCGCCAACTGAAGGAGAGTTTTCCTCCAGCTCCTCGTTTCGGGACGGCTATCCTCTCGGGTCCTTGGCCCCCACAAGCAAGAGGTCTGTAGAAGGTGTTCAAAAGTGATAGCTTTTAAGTCAATCATGCCTGAAGCTTTGAACACTCCCCTCGAGCGACGTTGGGCCACGTTTCGGAGGCGGACTCCTCCCGAGCGGGCGCGCCTGGTGACCGCGGCCCAACTGAAGGAGGCGGGATT
This sequence comes from Deinococcus budaensis, assembly GCF_014201885.1. Lineage (NCBI taxonomy): Bacteria > Thermotogati > Deinococcota > Deinococci > Deinococcales > Deinococcaceae > Deinococcus > Deinococcus budaensis. Next base: position 39,953 of record NZ_JACHFN010000013.1, read on the forward strand.
CCAGGGCGTGGAAGTCACCCGTCTGGTGGAGCGGGGCCAGCTCGAACGGGTCGAGCGTGGTGTCTACGCGCTTCCCTCGGCTGGCGGCTCCGCCAGCAGCCACGCCGAGCGCCTCGCCGAATTACAGCTCCGTTTCCCCAAGACGGTCGCCTGTCTGGAAAGCGCCGCGAGTCTCCTGCGCCTCACGACCGCCGAGCCCCTTGAAATCGACCTCGCCCTACCCAGGAGGAGCGTCGGCCGGACCCCCCAGGCCGATGGCGTTCACTTCCACTGGATGACCGACGAGATCTACCTCCACGGCCAGACCGTCGACACCAGCACTGGCACGCCCATCCGCACCTTCGATGCGCCAAAGACCGTGGCCGACTTCTGCGCCCGCCGCCACAAGCTTGGCCGCGAGACCTACCTGACCATTCTCAAGGCCTACTTGGAGCACGGCGGACTGGGCGGAACACCGGGGGCGACCTCACCCCTGCTCGCCGCCGCCCGGGTGTGCCGGGTGGAGAAGGTCATCCGGGCCGACCTGGCGGTGCTGCGTGCCTGACAGGTTCGTCAAGAACCCGGTGGCCAGCATCGCCGCACGCCTGAAGAACGAGGCCACTGCCCTGGGTCTCACGCCCGCGCAGCTTCAGGTCATGCCGCTGCAGATGGCCTACGCTCACCAGGGCTTCCTGGGCCGCCTGGACCTGAGCCCCCACGCCGAGCGCTTCGTCCTCAAGGGCGGCGCCAGCCTCTTCGCCCGGTACCGCGACCTGGGCCGCCCCACGCGCGACCTCGATCTCGCCGCGCAGGGTCCTCCGGCCACCCCCGAGGAGGTCGCCGGGTGGATTCGGGAGATCTGTGCACAGCCTTTCGGGGACCACCTCCTGTTTCCCCCGGAGGAGGTGCAGGTCCGCAGCGTCGCCCCGGAGTCGGCCGCCCATCCGGTGGTCAACGTCCGCCTCACCGCACACCTGGGGACGTCCCGCCAGCCGGTCGAGCTGGACGTCTCCTTCGGGAACGTCATCCACCCCGGGGCCTGCCTCCTCGAGTACCCGCGGCTGGTGATCCCCGAGGCCGTGCGCCTGCGGGCCTACCCCCTCGAGCAGGTCGTCGCGGAGAAGTTCGCCGCCATGGTGGAACTGAACGTCGCCAACACCCGCATGAAGGACTTCCACGACCTGTGGCAGATCGCCCGGCACGATCCGCCCTCTCCCCTCCCGGGCGAGAGTGCCCGCGGCATGCCCGCCCGCGAGTTGGGCGAGGCCATGGCGCGGAGTTTTCAGGTGCGAGGGACGCCGCTGGCCGACCTGCCGTTCCTGCTGGGTGAAGATTTTGCTACTGATCCAGCCGTCACCGGTAACTGGGCGCGTTACCGCAAGAAGAATGCCTGGGCGCGGCTGCCGGACTTTCGGGACGTGATGGGGGTCATCCGGGCCTTTCCTGGAGTGGTCGCCACCACTCTCCCTGAGCGGATGACGGGAAGCTGGGACCCTACGGCCCTGCGGTGGAGGTGATGCGGAACCGGCCCGGCTGGTGTTCCCCCAGACCCACGGGCGGAGCGGGTCTCCTGCGGGACAGAGTTGACTTCCCTCTGGGCGCTCCCTATACCTCCGTCGACAGTTCCCACACCGACCTCCCCGGGGCCGTGAGATGACTCCGGTGTGCTGCGTGGTCATCCGGTACAAAGGGGGCCAACCCATCACGTGGGCTGTCAATCCTGTAGAGGAAGCGTTGTCCGTCCAATGGGCAGGTCACGCCGCCAGCCATTCGAACTCCGCCTATCCTGACCCGGATGGCCGAAGAGTTGGAAAAGCAATTGAAATCCCTGGAGTTGTTACAGGGGATCATCAGCCGTCTCTCCGGGCACGGCTTTCTGTTGAAGGGCTGGGCCGTCACCCTGACGGTCGGGTTGCTCACCTTCGCTGGTGCGACGGGCCAGGCCCGGCTGGCGGCCCTGGCCGGCGTACCGACCCTGATGTTCTGGATGCTGGACGCCTACTTCCTCACGCGGGAGCACGAGTACCGCCGCCGTTTCGAGGCGTTGAGACTCGGCCGTGCCGAGCCCTTCGACTTCCAGTTGCGGCCGCTCGACGCGCGGTCCTGGGCGAGGGCCATGTTCTCCCGCACGCTGGGTCTTTTTTATGGCCTGCTGGTCGCGGTGACGCTGCTCCTGGCCATGGACGTGGTGTGATGACCTGGCGCGACGAGCTTGCACGGCATCTTGAGGGCCTCCAGCCGGTGTTGAGGCGCCGCACGCCGGAGCGGTTCGACAAGTCCGGCAGGGCCGAGAGGCTGAAAGCGGACATTCAGACCTGGAATCGCCGGGCGGTGCAGTTGCTGGGGCAGGCCCCCCAGGGGGCGAAGGTGGTTGCCGAGTTCCGCGCGCTCGGCCACATGAGGTTCACCACGCTGAAGGACGTGCAGGCCCAGTTGCGGCTGCGGGGTCAGGTCGTCGAGAGGCTGCTCGGCACGGCACGACGCGGAACGCCACCGCCAAAACACTCCAGCCTCAAGATCCGGAAGAGGAGCGCCGGAAGCTACCGGTACGCCTTCTGCCTGACGTTCGCTGGCGAGGACCGGGAGTTCGCGGCCGCCGTGAACCGTGGCCTCAGACGCAGGCGCTACCCGACCTTCTTTGATCAGAACAAGGAGGCAAGAACCCGCCTTCTGGGCGAGGCGGGTCCAGATGTCCTGCACGAGGTGTTCTACCGCGAGTCGGAGCTCTGTCTGATGTTCGTCTCGAGGGCGTACAAGGAGAACGTGTGGCCTGGCGTTGAGCGCAGGAGCGCCCAGGCCCGCGATGCGCAGCAGGGAGGCGGCTACATCATCCCGATCCGGATCGACGAGACGGAGCTGCCCGGGATGCCCCACACCATCGGATACCTGCAGAAACGCCAGGGGGCCGCAAGGATCGTCGGTGAAGTCATCGACAAGTTGAATGCCGCCCGGGCGGGGCGTGGCCAGCTGCCGGGCACCAGTCCTGCGGGACCGACCAGGACCAAATCTCGCCCCGCCCCCAAGCGCACCACCGGTCACCTCGTGCTGCTCGAAGACCACGTGTACTTCGCCCACCAGGTGAGGCGGGGCGACGACCTGACGGTAGAGGTGAAGGCGAAGACCCAAGAGCAGCTCGCCAGGCTGAGGACCATCGGTGAAAAGAAGGGGTCGTGGACGACGATTCCCTTCGCCGAGCACCTGACGGGAAGAGATGTCCAGGTCGTGGACTACGAGGAGGTGACGGACCGGGCAGGCAGAACGACGGTCACGCTCCAGCTGAGGCCCTCGCGAAACGCATCCTCCGGGGTTCACTTCGGAGTCCTAGCCCAGGAGTCAGAACACCTTATCCGGCAAGTGCTCACGGGACGGCCACCAACCACGGGCTGGACGACCCTTCCCACCGACGTTCAGCAGGGGGTCGTCGCTCTCGCGGCCCGGAGCCGTGGAAGTCCCGCGGAGACGGCCCAACTCGCGCAACTGCTCGCCGTCTACTCCCTTCAGAAGCTGGGGCTCGTCGCGGCCATCAGGGTACTCGACGTTCGTGCCCGGGGCAGGACCGTGGCGGTGGAGTTCACCGGTGAGATCCGAACGGGCGCCTTCGGACAGACCGATTCAGAAATCAGGCTGCGGGAGGTCGTTCCGCTGCCCGACCGGTAAAGCTGCTGCCTGTACGGCGTCTGCGAGTCTTGGGGATGCTCGGCCCAGGTGAGGGCGCTCATCCAGCCGGTGTGCCTTCGCCCTCTTGAACCGCCCCTCCTTTTCCAAGCCTCCCTCCCGCTCCTTCCGGCCGTCCCCCCGCCCGGTCAGCTTGAGCGCCATTCGCACCCCACACCCCGGGTGCCGGTGACCTGGTCGCAATCAGCCTGCTGAAGCGGGTGCACTCCTGCGGCGTGGCTGGCCCTCCACGGCCTGCGCTGAGCGCCAAGGCAAGACAACCTCTTCGAGCTGACCTCGAACGTCGCGCTGGACCAGCGGCTGCTAGGAGGAACAGTCAGATCGTCTGCGGACGCCGTTCGGGAGGACGGATGGCTCCTCCCATCTGGGCCGTGCCAGGAAGAAGTGCCTTCAGAAATCTGTCTAGGCAGGGACCGGAGAAGATCACTTCCCTGGCTCGCTCACCCAGAAGCCTGTTTCTCACCAGCCAGACGAAACGGGGACCGGGCTGAGGGAGCTGTACCTTCACGCCGCCTAGCATGCTCCAGGCCAGAAAGGTGTTCAGGCCCTGGCGGTAGCTCGTGAGGGTGTAGTTACTGACCTTCGAGCCCCGGCTGCCTCGCATCACCAAGAAGGCCGCGAAGAGGGACCGCAGGCCCACCTCGTCATTGTCTCTCGCCCAGGCCACCGCCCGTCGGCGCAGTTCGTCCGGCTCCTACCGGGTCAGCCCCTCGGCGCGGAAGGCGAGGTCCAAGCGGTAGGCCATCAGCTCCAGGAACATGGAAAAAGCACAGCGGGGGCGGCCCGGCGCCGCCCGCACCCCCGCCCGCTCCGCTTCAGCGGCCGTAGTTGTCGTCAATCCATTGCCGGAGAGAGCGGACGTACCCCTCGCGGTCCGGCAACTGGTTGTCCTCAACGTCCTCGATAACGTCCTCGATGGCGGACTGCACGAGCGTGCGCGACCAGTTCAGAACGCCCGTCACCTTCCGAAACTGGGACCACTCAGTGGCCTTTTCCGGCGAGGGGGCCGTCACGTAGCGCGTCGTCTCGGGTCCAGGGTGGTCCACTCCGGTCACCGCCCACATCTGGTCGCCCTGATTGTGGGGGTCAATCAGCCACAGCGCCTGCTGATGCAACACGGTCCCCAGTTCTTCTTCGCGGTAATAGGTCTTGGACATCGTTCCTCCGGCCTCCACCCTCGCTGATCAGCTGGGAGCGGCGGATGAGAGCTGCTCCCATTAGTCTTCCCCATCTTCAGAACTCCACCGACTACATCGGCAACCACCTCTGAAACCATCATTTTCTAGAACGAGTAGAGCCTGCTGCCCGATATTTCCCTCGACAGCAAGGCACTACTCGAAAGTGAGAGCGACGTGTGGCATCGCCGCATGATTGCCCAGATGATTCGAGACGGACTTGGGTGCCATGGTGACGGATGGAGGATGAGTCAATCGATCAGGCGGGCCATGCTTACCTCCTGAGTAACCCATTGTCGGCACTGTGAAGGTGTCTTAGCTGGGGGCGGGGCTTCAAGACCCATTGCGCTGTAAGAAGGCTGGGCCTCCAAAACGCCCTCTGAATCAACCAGAAGCTCATTTCATTTGGCTAAGGGCAAATTTGGCTGTTTTTCGTCGATAGCAACGGTATTTATTCGACTTCGGCTCGCTATCACGCAATCGGTCTTCAGTCGCTAGACCTGGTGAGACTGGACTGACACTTCTGTAGAGGGCCTCATCGCACTGTGACATTCCGTTGGAATGACGATCAGAAGACGCGTTGGCGAAGGCACCGTCCATCCTGTGGTCCTAAATGACCGCGTCGTCAGCTACCGGGGGCTGGCGAGCTACCGGGACCCCGTTACCGGGAAACAGCGCCGCCGATCAGTGAGCCGCAAGACCCGCGCGGAGGCGGAACGGGCCCTCGCGGCCCTGCTGCGCACCCTTCCGAAGGCGAAGCCGGTGAGGCGCCGCACGGCCACCCCACCCACCTTGCCGCCAGCCAGGGAGTCTGACTCCCTGCACGCCTTCCTGCTGCGCTGGCTGGCCTACAAGGAACGCGACGTGCGGCCCTCCACCTACCGCAACTACGTCCAGGCCCTGTTCCCGGTGCTCCCTACCCTCGGAGCGCGTCCCCTCGCCGGGCTTCAGGTGCTCGAGGTCGAGGAGATGGTGCAGACCCTGCACCGACAGAACGGTCCCCGTGGAGCCGGGCGGTCGCTGCACATCCTGCGGATGGCGCTGCGGCAGGCGGTGCGCTGGCAACTCGTGCCGCTCAACGTGGCGGAGAACGTCCGCAAGCCGAAGGTGGTGCGGCAGGAGACCCTGGTGTGGACCCCGGCGCAGGCCGCGAGGTTTCTGAAGGTGGCGCAGGGGCACCGCCTCTACCCCCTCTTCGCACTGGCGCTGAGCACCGGGATGCGCCGGGGCGAACTGCTGGCCCTGCACTGGGGAAACGTCGACCTGGAAGGCCGCGAGATCACCGTCCGGCACAACCTGGTCAAGGACGCGGCCGGGCACTACGGCATCGGACAGCCGAAGACCGACGCCGGGTACCGCCGCATCCTGCTGGCCGAGGACACGGTCGATCTGCTGAAGGAGCATGCACAGCGGGAACAGCGGGGGAAGCGGACACCTCGTCCCACCGACCTGGTGTTCACGGCGGCTTCTGGAAACCATGTGCAGGGCCGTCACCTCGACCGGACCTACCGAGCTCTGATGGAGGAGGCCGGTGTGCCGCGGCTGCGCTTTCACGACCTGCGGCACACGGCGGCGAGCCTGCTGATCCGCCGGGGCGTGCCGCCCAAGGTGGTGGCGGACCGCCTGGGGCATGCCGATGCCAGCTTTACCCTGAAGGTGTACACGCACCTGTATGACGACCAGCGGGCGGCAGGAGCCCTGTCCCTGGCAGACCTCCTGGAGACGGGAAGCGAGGGACAGGGCTCCATCCCACGGCCCACATCAGCGGCTGACCTGAGCCAGGTGCTGGAAGCTCTGAAGCAACTCCATCAGGCCCTGGGCACCTTCCTTGAAACGGCACCGGAGTGGGCGGCGACAGTTGTCGGAGCAGTGGATCGAGCATGTACCCCGAAGGCAGATCCCAACTGCCTGCGAAAGCCATGAATACAGCCCATCCTGAAACAAGCCTGTGAGCGCTGAAAAAGTGCTTCGTATGCGGTCCTTTGACTCTCATGCGACGAAAGGTTGTTTAGGTTTCCCTGGCACCTGTCTAGAAAACTCAGTTACAGTGGAGCCATGACCAGTTTCGAGATCATGGTGGCCCGGCTTGATCTGGTAGGCACCGCTCAACGTGTCGCCACCATGGACCTCAACGACCGCAAACGGCTGATGTTGCGGGCTGTTCAAGAGCATGATCTCGAAGGCCTCTGGGAGCTGGTGCGCTCCTACCTGGTGCTTCACGGTCGCCGGGGGACGAAGATCAGCCCGGCGACCCTTCGGAAGTACAAGGCGTGTCTGCGCACCTACTGGACCTGGGCCGACGAGCACGGCGTCTCACTGACCCGGCCCCACCCCGACTCGGGCCACGCCTTCCTCCGCCACCTCGAGGGTCAGGGGATGGTCAAAACGTCGGTGGGGGGCTATCTCGCGGCCTGCCGTGCCCTCTATGAGACCCTGCACTGGTCGGGCATCCGTGAGGACGACCCCTTCAAGCTCACCCGGCCCACCCAGGATCCACGGTCTCCCCTGCTGAAGGGCAAGCCCTACACTCTGGAGGAGATTGAGCGGCTGCTGGCGGTCGCGGACGCTGAAGGGGCGGTGGTCATCACCCTGGGCGCAGACTGTGGTCTACGGAATGCGGAGATCGCGAGCCTGCGCCGAAAAGACGTCCATCTGCACCTCGACCCGCCCACGGTGCTGGTGCAGGGGAAAGGGGCCAAGACACGGGAGGTCGTTCTCTCGCGCCGGGCAGAGGCCGCCCTGCGGGGCTGGTTAGACCAGACAGCGCATCTCCCCCACCCGCTCGTCCTGATTGCCAACTCGACGGACCGGGTTCAAGACATTGTGCGCCGGATGTGCGTCCGGGCCGGCGTTCCCTGGGAAAAGCGCAAGGTTCATGGGCTGCGCCGCACCGCCGGGACGCGTGCCTATACCGAAAGCCGCGACCTGCTGGACACTCGGGATTTCCTGGGCCACAGCCAGGCTGCCACCACCGAGGTCTACATCCACTACGCCCGGGCGCAGGACAAGGCCGTCAACCGCGACTGGTAAGAGCCAGGTCTGGGCCGGTCCATGAGATGGCCTCTCACGACCGGGCGAGTTGGTCATCTGCAGCGACGCCTGCTTTCGGCACCGGCGTCGGTCCCCAGGCCACACCAGTCACCGCGTACCCCGCGGGATGCAGCTCGTCACTCGAGCCCCGGGCCAGGAGGTCGTGCAACCGGCGCTCGAAGCCCGGCCAGGCTCCGGCATCCAAGGTGGGCTCCCCCGGCTCGTCGGACGCAGGCTGGAGCAGCCACGCGCTGAATTCCGGCGGGTTGACCTCCACCTCTTCCCCCTGGCGCCGCAGCACGGCGTAGCTCTCACTGAGGGGGCGACCGCGGTCGTCCTGCCAGCGCAGCACGGCGCAGGCCGTGCCGCCTCCGGACAGTGCGGTCTGGGCGACCTGCCCACTGAAGGCGTACTCCCCGGCCATCTCGAACAGCACCTTCAACAGCCGAGAGCTGCTGTCAAGGAGCAGGGCCTTCGCGGTGCGCGCCAGGGTGCGTTCGAAGGCGACGCGCTGGTTCTGCTTGAGGCCGAGCTGGTCTTGCAGGTCTTCCGGCAGCTTGATCTCCCAGACCTGTTCCCCGTACAGGCGGTGGCTGACCGTCACGCCCAGCTGGGCGAACATGCCTTCTACGAAGGCGGTCAGGTGCTCCTCGCCTATGGGCAGCTCGCCACGCAGGGCCGCGGGGTCGAAACCACTGGAGAAGCGCAGGAGGTCGGTCTGTTGCTGTGCGGACTGGCGTGCCCGTTCTAGCGCCTCCTCGATACGGTCCTGGGTCCGCTGCGGCGTGTAGGCGGCCGCCTCAGCCAGAATCTTGTCCACCTCCAAGAAACTGGCGAGTTCACCGACGATGTCCTCGCGCAGCCCCTCACGGTACTCGTCAGCCACCCCGGCCATGTCGGCGGCCACGGTTTCCAGGCGGCCATACATCTGCAGCAGGATGTCGTCGTCGAGGCTCCCCTGCACGTTCAGGTTGAAGACCACCACCGGCCTCTCCTGCCCGTAGCGGTACAGACGACCCACCCGCTGCACCAGACGCATCGGGTTCCACGGCAGGTCGTAGTTGACCAGGATGTGACAGCGGCGCTGGAGGTTGAAGCCCTCGCCGCCCGCCTCGGTAGACACCAGGAACTGCCCAGCCTCCTCGAAATGGTCGATGGAAGCTGTCCGCTCCTCCAGGGACTGTCCTCCGTGGATCACGTCCACCCGGCCCGGCGCGAGGCTTTGGAGGGCCGCGACGAGGTAGTCCTGGGTCGAGCGGTACTCGGTGAAGATCAGCACGCGCTCGTCCGGGTTGGTTCGCAGGACGCTCTCCAGCAGGGTACCGGTGAAGGCGTACAGTTTGGTGTCGTGGGCGCGCAAGTGGCGCGCCAGCGTGATCAGCCCCTCCAGCATCTCCGTCTCGCCGGAGAAAAACTCCGTGCGGCCCCCGGTGACCTCCTCCTCACGCTCCACGAAGGGGCTCCCCTCCTCGACCTCCACTTCTGGTGCCCCGGCTTCTTCACGCAGCTGGGTGTGCAGGCGCACGAGCCGCCGTTCCAGGGCGCCCTGGATGGCCGCCACGCTGGACGCGGCGAGCTTGCGGTAGATGGTCATCACGAAGCCGATGGCGAGGTTGCGCTGCCCGCCCCGTCGGCTGGCCTCGTAGCCGTGGCGCAGGTAGCGGCGCAGCGCGCGGTCAAAGGCCTCCTCCTCCCCACTCTGCGGCGCGGCAACCGTGTGGGTGACCTTGCCTTTGAAAATGAAGTTGCCGTGCGCATCGGTCACGTCGGCCTTGCGATTACGGATCACCATGCCCGAGAGAAGCTGTGGCTCCATCCGCAGCTGGGCGATGCGCTCGCGCCAAACCGGGCCAGGCCGCAGCAGCTCCAGGAGCGCTTCGAAGCGGTCAAGGTCGCCCTGGTGTGGCGTGCCGCTGAGCAGCAGGACGTTTTCGGTCAGGCCCCGCAGCATGGAGGCGAGGTGGTAGCGCTCGGAGGTCTGGTAGGTCAGGCCATAGAGGCTGCGCGAGAGGCGGTGCGCCTCGTCGAACACCACCATGTCCCAGCGTCCCGACTGCCGGATCAGATCCAGGTGCCGTTCATGCTTGAAGCGGTCCATCGAACCGATGACCACCTCATAGAGCGGCCACTGCGCCGGGTCACTGATCTCAAAGTCACGGCCATAGATCACGGCTTGCCCTATCCCGAAGCGGGTGCGCAGTTCAGCCTGCCACTGCCGGGTCAGGCCCGCAGGCACCACCAGCAGGAAGCGCCGCAGGCCCTGCTGCCGAAGGGCCGAGAGCAGCAGGCCCACCTCGATGGTTTTCCCCAGCCCGACGTCGTCGGCGATCAGCCAGTTGAGGTTCCCGCTCTGGAGGATGCGGCGCACGAGGTGCAGCTGGTGCGGCAGCGGGTCGATGTCCACCTGCGCCAGCGCTCCCGTCGTCCGGTGCCAGTGCTGAAGGGCCAGCGCGAGTTGACGCAGGCGGAAGCGCTCGGCGAATCCGCCGGGGGGCCGGACGCCCGCCTCGACCATCGACCGGGCGCTCCAGATCGGGACGAGGTTTTCCCAGGGCAGCCAGTGGCGCTCAGCCCCTTCCCAGAACTCGACGAGGGCCTGCTCGCGGCCCCCCAGGGTGCGCAGCTCGAGGACGTGGCCCTCCCCCAGTGAAGGGCGCAGGCTGCGTGGCTGCTCCTGCACAGCCTGGCCGACCGGCAGGCCGCAGCGCACGTCCTGTCGGGCCACCCGCGCCGAGCGGCCATCTGGCCACGTGACGGTCAAGCGCCCCCCCTCGTGGCCGGTAACGGTGCCCACCTCTGCGTTCCGTGCATGCAGGACGTACGCGCCAACTACCGGGAGAAGCATCGCGCCTCCTGGGCACACAGCCAGTACTCGAGGTCCACGTCCGGGTCGGCCCTACCCAGGATGGCCCCGAGGCGCTGGGCGAAGGCCGGCAACGACCGCTTGGAGCAGGCCCACTCGGCGTACTCGTAAAGCCGCTCGATCAGGATGATCATCTCATCGAGGCAGGGCACCCCCGCCGAGCGGCGGATCAGGGCCAGCCCCAGGCCCCAGGGCAGGCTGTCGTAGCGGCTGGTATAGGGCGACTGAAAGTGGATCTGGTCATGCCAGTAGGCGCGCAGTTGCAGCATCAACTCGAACTCCTCGGGCGTCATGCCGCACGCGATCTCGCGCTCGATGCTCGCGCGCAGCTGCCCCCACTTTTCCCGGTCGAGGGCGTCGGCAAGTGCCAGGAAGCCCCGTCTCCAGTTGTACTGTTCGCTGATGCGCACGGCCTCGCGCTCGGCCCGCTGGCGCTTGGACAGGCGTTTGGATGGCGTCGCGGGTTCAGGTGCGGCGGGTGTTGCTGGCCGAGGTTGCCCTGGGAGCGCCGGGCCGGGCATACGAACCCGGATGGGTGGCAGGGGAGGTGTGATCACCGTTCCAGGCAGGGACGGTACACCAGGAAGTGCTGGGGCGGCCAGTGCCACGTGCCTGCCGGCCACCCCCGGAGGGGGAAGGCTGGGCAAGTTCATGATGGGCGTACCGGGAGACGGAGCCGCTGCCGAAGCTCGGGAGGGTGGAGGCAAGAGAGGCGGCAGAGGTACGCTCAGCGCGGCGGAGGGAAGAGGCGGCCCTGGTAGGGCTTGCTTCACTGGTTGCGCTTCTGCTCGGCCTCCGGGTTGGCTGATCGGGCGTCCTTGCCGCACAGTCGGCCCGGCCGGGGACACAGGGGCTGAAGCAGCGGCTCTGCCTGGTGCTGCCCCGGCCTGCTCAAGAGCCTGCCGCAGCCCGGTGACGCTCCGCGCCTCGGCAGGCCATCCGGACCAGAGCAGCCCCATCTCGACCTCAAGACGTTCTGCCTCCCGCTGCGCCCCATGCCACTCGGACCAGAGAAGCTGACCCCTGGCGCGCTCTGACCACAGAGTTTCCCAGTACCCGGGACGGCGTGGGAGACCATACTTCCGGCAGACCTCTGCCCAGGCTGCCTCCCACCGCGGCTCCGTCGGTAGAGCGGGGCCGGAACGCCCGGCCTTCTCCGCACTGCGCTGCTCGGCCACAAGCTGCCGCCACTCTGCTTCCAGAGGAGCCACCCTCATCCGGAAGTTCTGTTCCTCCTGGTCGATCAGACCGTCGATGTCCCCTGGCGCAGGAGCGGGTTCGAAGCCGAGGGCCAGCGCTTTGGCGTTGTAGGCCTGCTGGGCTACCGATAAGCGCCGTTGCACTCGCTGCCAACTGGCGACCACCTGTTCAGCGCCGACGACCCCCAGAGCCAGTGGACGCAGCAACCGCAAGGGCTCCAGTTTGGCAGCGGCCCGTTCCCTTTCCGCCTGAACAGCGTCGTCGACCGCTCGCCGCCGGTCCTCAAGGCTAAACGGCTGGCCCTGCTCCGCCTGCTTCCAGGCTGCGAAGGCCAGCTCCACTTCGGGCGGCAGTGGTTCACTGACGAGTTGCCCCAACTGCAGCCCGTCCAGCCCCCTCCCGGCCCAGGCGTCGACGTTCTTGTGTGCCCGGGCAGCCTGAGCAGTGGCAGCGGCATGCTTCCTCAACAGAGCGCGGGCCACTTCCACCTGCTCGGGAAGCAGGGAGGCAGGGTTGCTGACCACCCTTGCCCCGGTCGTGGTTCTCGCAGTGGAGGTGGAAGGCGGAACGCTGTGGCCTTCTGCGGGATTCCTGACTTTACCGGGCCGGACATCGGAACCCCCGGCGGCTGTTTCCTCCCGGCGAGAACCCAGTTGTCCTCCACCGGGCAGGGCAGGTGCAGGCACAGGAGACGCAGGTTTCGGAGAGGGACCGTGACTTGGAGGTGCCTGCCATGCAGGCATAGGCGGGGGGAACACAGCCGCTGTCGCCTCGCATTCCTGCCGACCCTGTTGCGGTTTCGCGGGCGCGGCTCCCCCGACCTCCTCGGTAGCCTGGCGGAGGCCAGCGAGGTTCTGGGCTTCCGCAGGCCACGTCTCCCACAGGGCCGCCATCTCGTCTTCCCGCGCCTGCATCCTTGTCCGTGCCTGCTCCCACTGCTCCCAGAGGGACTGGGCTTTGGCGCGGCTGGCCCATAGACGCTGCCAGTGTTCCGGCTGAGCCGGGACGCCCAGGGTGCGGCGCAGGTCTGTCCAGGCGGCTTCCCACTGGAGGGTGCGGCGCTCCAGGTCGTCCTTCCCACGCGGCCCAGCCAGTTTCTTTGGTGAACCCTGGCTAAGGGTCTCCCAGTCAGCCATCGCCCGTTCCAGCGCGGGTGGCAGCGGCCGACTCACCAGCGCGGCCAGTTGCAGGGCGTTGACCCCCGGTCTGGCCCACTCCTGCAGGGCCTCCTGACACATGGCGGCTTGTGCCATTGCCCCCGCGTGCTGTACCAACAGGCCACGCGCGGTTGGCGTTTGCTCAGGTGCCAACAGCGGGAAGGGGGCGGCCCCTGGACTCTGTCGCCCTGCTTCCGGGAGGACGCTCCTCACTGCGTGGTGCGGACGCGGTGTGACAGTTCCAACGGGCGCGACAACCTCCGACGTCTTCTGGGCCGCAGCTGCCTTGTCCTCTCGTTCCCTGGCCTGCCGGGCCGCCTCTTGCAGGCGGTGCTGCTCGGCCCGGAGACGTTCCTGCTTGACACGCTCCTCGGCGATCAGTGTGGCCGACCGCTGCTGCAAAGCCGTCAGGAGACTTGCCCGGTAGCTCCGCTCCCCCGTGAGGCGTGCAGCTTCTCGTTCCCTGGCCTGCCGGGCCTCCTCTTGCAGGCGGTGCTGCTCGGCCCGGAGACGTTCCTGCTTGACACGCTCCTCGGTGGCACGCTCGACCAGCCGACTCTGCAAGCTGGCAAGCAGAGCCGCCTGCTGCTCTCTCTCTCTTGCCCGGCGTGTAGCCTCCGCCACCGCCGCTTGCTGACGGACCAGCGCCGCTTCCTCGATCCGTGGAAGCCACTGACGTAAGGCTTCAACCTCCCGCAGTTCGGCAGGCCAGTGGAACCAGTACGGGGCGAGCAGGCTGACCGCATCCTGAAGATCATGGCTGGCCTGTCGAGAGGCCAGCCACAGAGCCTGGGCCGCTTCTCGCTGTTCCCACAGCTCTTTCCAGAGAGACCAGTCTTCAGGAACACCGTACCGCTGGTGCAGGTCACGCCAGGTCGCTTCCAGGCGAGAACGTTGACGGTGCAAAGCTGCCCGGGATGAGAGCGTCTGGTCGCCGAGTCGTCGGATGGCGTCCTCGAGTGCTTGCTTCTCAGCCTCCCTCTGTTGCTGCCTGATCTGCTGGCTATGGATCTCCCGCTCCAGAAGCAGAGAAACCTCCTCAGGACGGAGATCCAGCCGGAGGTTCAGGCTGTTGACTTTGCGGCGATAGGTGCTTGCCGTCTCGTCCCGGGCATGTTGAGCCTGATCGACCTCCCTCTGCAGGGCAGCGGCTCGGCCGGAGACGGTACTCCATAAGCCGGCCAGCTTACGGCCGCGCTGCTCAGCCTGCTGACCAAGCAGCACCGCCAAGCGATGCTGGGTCGCGATAAGGTTCGCGGCCAGTGGGAGCAACTGATGCAGGCCGAGCAGGCTGGCCTCCGCTGCTGCATGTTCCTGCTGCCCTCGCTCGTTCAGAGCCCTAAGGCGCTGGCGGAGCTCCCGTTGCTTGCCCAGCCCATCCTGCTCGACTTGCCCTGCGGAGAGCTCCTGAACCTGGAGGGACTGCCCGTCTGCCAGGCCCTGCTGGAGTTCTGTAGGCAGCGGCCCACTGGCCAGGGCTCCCAACTGCACACCATCCAGATCAGGGCCAGCCCAGCTCTGCAAAGCCGCCAAGGTTCGGTTGACCCTGGCGGCGGCCTCGTCGTGCTGCCTCAACAGGCCACGTATCTCCCCGATCTGCTCCAAGGTCGTGACCGGGATGAAGGCTGGCCCCGGGTCCGCACCGTCATCGGACGCCAACCAGTGTGCCGCGCTCATCGGGTGGTCTCCCCTATCCAGACCGGCCTCCGCATGGGCCAGACGCTGCTTGTGGTCATGACTCCTTTACCATGCCACGTCCAGGCGTCATCCGGTGACGCAGATGCGCCTCCTCCCGGCAGACAAAGGGCGGACGGGTATGCATAGGTATCCGCATAAGAGCCCGTTGTCTGTCATTTGTCTGTCAACCCGCCCTGGCCCTCACGGGTAGCGAAAGGAAAAACCCCGGCTGAGCCGAGGTTCTGTGTGGTGGGCGGTATAGGATTTGAACCTACGACCCTTCGCGTGTGAAGCGAGCGTCGGGTCTCTTTTTCCGCCTCAGCCCGCCGCAAGACACCGTGTTTCTGGACTTTTTGGATGAGAGCGCCTCAGAGCTCACCCGTATGCAGCAGAGCGTTGTCTGTCAACGGTCGGTCAACGAGAGAAGGAGGTAAGCGGCACCATCTTGCACTTGTTGCACTTATGTCAGACTCAGGCATGATCGCCTCCTACCTTCCGGATCAGCAGGAACAGGCCCAGCTGATGGCCCTGGTGCAGGCCCTGGGTGAGCAGGACGGCACGCTGGAGCTCCGTATCCGTGGGCAGGCGGGAGGACTTGCGGTTTCGCCGACCCTCGCCCGCTTGCTTCAGGAAGCCGCGCAGGAGCTCGCCCGTGGTCACGCCGTCACCCTGATCCCCACCGAGCAGCACCTCTCCACCCACGAGGCGGCCCGCCTGCTGGACGTCAGCCGCCCGTTCCTCATCGCCCGGCTGCTGGACACCGGGAAGCTGCCCCACCACCGGGTGGGCAGTCATCGGCGCATCGCACTCTCGGACCTGCTGGCCTACCAGGCCGAGCAGGAGCGTCGCCAGGCCCTGGCCGACGAGCTGACCGCCGAGGCGCAGCAGATGGGCCTGTATTGACGGTGATCGGGCGAGTCTTCTGCGACGCCAACGTGCTGTACCCGTCCCTCCTGCGAGACCTGCTGATCCGGCTGGCTGGCGCTGACCTCGTGGAGCTGCGCTGGAGTGACGAGGTTCAGAACGAGTGGATCCGCAACCTGCTGGAGCACCGACCGGACCTCTCCCCAGCCGCCCTGGAGCGCACCCGCCAGCGGATGGAAGGAGCGGTGTCGGGTGCACGGGTCACCGGGTATGAACCCCGCGTCCCCACGTTGTCCCTGCCCGACCCGGAGGATCGTCATGTCCTGGCCGCGGCCATCACCGGCGAGGCGACCCATCTGCTGACCTTCAACCTCCGGGACTTTCCGGTGTCCATCCTCCAGCCCTACGGCATCACGCCTGTTCACCCGGATGCGGCCCTGCTCGCCTGGCTGCAAGAGTGGCCGCATGAGGTCGTGGCCGTGGTCAGGCGTCTGAGCACAGCCCTCCAGAGGCCGCCGATGAGCCCGCAGGCCGTGGCCGACGGTCTCGTCACCCTGAGCCTTCCGGTCAGCGCAGAGCGTCTCCGGTTCCTGCTGGAATCAGACGACACCCGGGAAGGTCTGTGACTTTTCAGCGTCCGCCCGCTTCTTTCAACAGGTGCACCATCGCCGCGTAGCCCCGCGACCGGGCATGCTCCAGGGCGGTCACCCCCTCGCCGTCGGGCAGGTTCGGGTCGGCCCCGGCCTCCAGCAGCAGCCGCACGATCTCAGCGTGCTGCGCTCCTCCGTCGCCCAGGATCACCGCCTCCAGCAGGGCGGTCCAGCCCAGGTGGGTGACATGGTCCACGTCGATCCCCGTCTTCAGGATCTCGCGGACGTACTCGACATGCCCCGGTCCGCTGCCGGGATCAAGGCCGTGCCGCCAAAGCGGTTGGTGCGCGTCAGATCGGGCCCCGCCCGCAGCACCTCGCGCAACATCGCCACGCTGCCCGTCTGGGCGGTCACGAGCAGGGCGTTGTTGCGGTCCGTGTCCTGCGGATCCGGGTCGGCCCCGGCGCCGACCAGCAGGCGGGCGACTTTCACCTGGTTTCCCAGCGCCGCGATGGTCAGGGCCGTACGGCCATCTGCACGACGGGCACCCGGCGAGGCGCCCTGACGCAGCAGGGTCTAGACGCGGGCGGCGTCGCCCACCTCGGCGGCGGCGAGAAGAGCGGTGTTCAGGGTGGTCTGGGTCATGCGGGACACTCCTGGAGGCGGGCTGCTCTGTCCACCCGCCTGCGCGGGCACCGGCGACAGCAGGGCGGCGAGCAGCAGAGGCAGACGCAACGCAGGCATGGCTGCATCATGCGACCTGACTGCAAGGAGCGTCCTCCAGCCGAGCCTCGTCGCCGAAGCTGAGAACGGCCCATCGCAGCGGTTCCCCTTGAACGCGAGGTATGCCAGCAGGGAGGCGCCTCGGCACCCGCTCTGAGCTCGCGCCGCGCAGATGTCCCTGATTCCTGGCAACGCGACGACATGTCGCCGTTCTCCGCACGGCAACCCCTCGGGTCTCCTCCCTGCCGATGCGGGAGACTGGGACCATGGCCCGGCTGCGCACGCCCGATGGACGTCCCCTCCACAACACCACGTCCAGCCTGCGGGTCTCGACTGGACCGGACCACGTTCAGGATCCCCCGGGCGGTCTCACGGCACACCCGGAGATGCTCGCCCCGTTCCTGGAAGCCTCGGGACGCCTGCTGGGGGAGCGGATGGACAAGGCCGAGCACGATGAAAGCCTGAGCGTCCGCGAGCAGGAGCAGGTCATCCAAAGCGTGCTCCTCGGCCAGGCGATCGTTCTGGGCCTGGAAGTCTACGCGGCGGGCCAGGACCGAGAACTGTTGGAGGTGCTGAACGACCTGGCCACCACCCTGGACCGGATCAACTCTCTCGGTCTGAGCTTCGTGCAGCGTTTGCCCGCCATCAACCAGGCGGCGAGGCTGGGCTGGCTCGAGGGCGTCTCGCTGCTAACGGACGAGTACCCTCACGCCGTTGCCTTGGTGCTGCAACAGGCGGCCCGGGCAGAAGTGGCCGTCAGCCCTGAGGCTCAGGCCCGACTGGAATGGGCGGGTTACCGCGCTCCGTTTCCCCTCAAGACCCCCCTGCATCCCAGCCGCGCCGCCCTGACGCCCCCGGCCACCCTGGAACCTGCCCACATGGCGAGGGAGCGCGACCTCCGGGAGCTCGCCCGGAGCCGCGTGGAAGGCGAACGGAACGCGGCCCTGCTCCTGCTCCATGTGAACGGCCGTGACCGTCTGGAAAACGCCCCCCTGCTGAGCGTTCTCGACACGGCGCAGATGCTGCTGCTGGCCTTGCACCGGCAGTGCCGGGAAGCCGGAGGGGACAGCAGCGTCACGGAGACGCTGCTGACTCTGCACGGGCAGCTGCACCAGGAGCTCGGCACACCGCACCTGCTGGGTACGCAGCGCTTCAAGCGGCAGCCGGACAGTGACGCCCAGACCCACACCTGGCGGGCCAGGCGTCTGCTGCGTGCCCTGCGCGCCGACCGGCACCGGGAACCCACGCCGCTGGAGCAGCAGCAGCAAGACACCCTGTGGGACGCCCTCCATGCCCTGGACCGGGACCTCGCCGCTGGGATCACGCCCGACGAGGACGAAAACCTCCGGGTGTGGCTCCTGCTGCTGGGCCTTCAGGGCCTGACCAGCACCTCCCGTGCTCCTGGGATGAACCTGCCGCCCATGGTGCAGCTGGCCGCACAGGTGTCTGGCCTCGATCCCCTCTGGGCGTGGGAGCGCACCCAGCCCCGCGGTCATCTCAGCACCGATCTGCGTGAGGAGCTCTTGCTGCTGATCCACTGCCTGCTGCTGCTGAGGCTGAAGGGCACCAGCTACTGGGAGACGTGGGGCCAGCCAGTCTGCCGCCTGACAGCGCTGGCGGCCGGGCACCTGTTCGCCACAGCGCGGCGCGCAGGCCTACGCCTGCCGGAGCAGCCGCTGCTGGAGACGTTCTTCGGGCAGTTCGGCTCGCTGCGTGCCCTGCCGCTGTCAGACACCGAGTGGAAGCGCGCCGAGAGAACCCGCATGGAGGCGATGCGGGCCGCCGTAGATACCCTGCAGGCTCAGGGCGAGCAGGAGACGCCGGAGACCTCGATCACCGAGGCGGTTCCTGTGCCGGAATCAGGGAAGCAGGGCGCTTCCGCTGTGGTGCCAGTTTCGAAGCCGGAAGAAGACGTCACGAGGCTGCCTCCTCACGTCCTGGCCGCGAGGGAGCGGCTCTCCGGTCAGCGCGTGGTGTTGCTTGGCGGCGTGCCCAGTCCGCCGCATCAGGCGGCGCTGGTCAGGGCGCTGGAGCTCAGGGAACTGGACTGGATCGGGAGTGAGGAGTACCAGCATGGCCTTCACGCCCGGACCCGCGTGACACAGGACACGGCCCTCGTCATCCTGGCGATCCGCTGGATGGCGCACGCCCACAACGCGCTGCGGGACGTGGCCCGGGAGATGGGCGTGCCCTTCGTGATGCACCCGGGTGGTCTCTCGCCCAGCAGCGTGGCCTGGCAGGTGATGCAGCAGGCCAGTGAACAACTGGGAAGGTGCGCCACAGGGACCAGCCCGGCGGAAACGCCCGGGCCTTCAGCATTCGGCTGACGCATCTGCGTCCTGCCCGGCTCCCCGTCTCCCCTACCATGGCCGGGTGAAGCCGTTCACGTACGTCCTGCTGGATCTGTTCAGCGCCTCCCAGCGCTACGTCATCCCCATCTACCAGCGCCGCTACGTCTGGACGAGGGACCGCCAGTGGGCTCCCCTGTGGCAGGACATCCGCTCCCGCGCGGACAAGGTCCTGGCCCGTGAACGGCACATCCAGCCGCACTTCCTGGGCGCGGTGGTCGTCTCCCGGCTGGAGACCTACGGTCACCAGCTCACCGCCTTCGACGTCATCGACGGCCAGCAGCGCCTCACGACCTTCCAGGTCTTCCTCGCCGCCTTCCGGGACGCCCTGCAGGGCCATTACCCCGTGATGCACGACGAGGCCGCCCGCTTCCTGGTCAACGAGGGCCTCAAGGCCTCCCCCGAGGAGCGCTTCAAGGTCTGGCCCACCCGTTTCGACCAGCCCACTTTCGAGCAGGTGGTCGAGCGCGGGGATCCAGCTGCCCTCACGTTGGAAGTAGAGCAGGCCCGCGACGAGATCCGGCACGTGCCCAACCTGCTCGCCGCCTACGTCTACTTCCACGGCGAGTTGCAAGCCTGGCTGGGTGAAGATCCACAGACCCTGAGAGAACGGGCCGACGCGCTGCTGACCGCCATGCGCCGGTACCTGCAGGTGGTCCGCATCGACCTGGAGGAGGACGACGACCCGCAGGTCATCTTCGAGACGCTCAACGCGCGCGGCGAGCCGCTGCAGCCCGCGGACCTGGTGCGCAACCACGTCTTCAACGAGGCGGCTCGGCGGGGAGAGGACGTCGAGGCGCTGTTCCGCACCTACTGGGCGCCCTTCGATGAGGACGGCGGGTTCTGGCGGCAACGCTCCACCCGCGGACGCGTCACCCGTGATCAGCTCACCTGGTTCCTGACCTACTTCCTGACCGTGCAGCAGGGGCGCGAGGTCACGGACGGCACGATCTTCGACGAGTTCAAGCGCTGGTGGAGCGCGCGGGACGGCAGTGTCGCGTCGGGTCTGGCCGTGCTGGTGGAGTATGCCCACGCCTACGAGCAGTGGATGCAGGCCCCGCCCACCACCCGTCTGGGTGTGGTCCGTCGCCGCCTGGACGCGATGGACCTCAGCACCCTGACTCCCCTGCTGCTGTGGCTGCTCACGCGCGAAGACCTCCCGCCCGCGGAACTTCGAGCGGCGCTGGACGACCTGGAGAGCTTCACGGTCCGGCGCTTCGTCGTCGGGCTGGGCAGCAAGAACTACAACCAGCTGTTCCTGCACCTACTTCAGGCCCTGCGCGCGGGCGGCCCGGTCCAGGAGACCGTCCGGGCGCAGCTGCTGCGGCGCGGTGGCGAGAGTGTCCGCTGGCCGGGGGACGACGAGGTCCGCACGGAACTCGTCACCGCCCCCACCTACAAGCGCCTGCGGCCCCGCGGCGTCGGCATGCTGCTGGAGGCGGTGGAGATGCAGCTCACCACCGACCGGCAGGAGCAGCTGATCTTCGCCGCGCCCCCCACGGTGGAGCACGTTCTGCCGCGCCGCTGGCGCCAACACTGGCCGCCCCCGGCTCCCCGGGACGGTGTGGCGGACGTGGCCGCCTGGCGTGACGCCCGGCTGCAGAACCTCGGGAACCTCACCCTGATCCGCGGCACCCTGAACAGCAGCGTCTCCAACAAGGGCTACGACGTGAAGCGCCCGGCGCTGGCCGAGCAGAGCGCCCTGCGGCTCAACACCCTCTTCCAGCATCAGCGCCACTGGGACGAGGACGTGATCGAGACCCGCGCCCGTGACCTGGCCGAGCAGATCGTGCGGATCTGGCCTGTCCCGACCCAGGTGGCCCAGCCGAGCCTGGCGGAAGCCCCGCAGGCGACCCCCGCACTCTCCAGCAGCCTCGACGCGGTCATCGAGGATCTGAAGGCCCGCCCGCCGCACCGCTGCGTCCTGCGCGACACCGACGCGGGCGCGGAACTCACCGTGGACGGCTGGTCCAGGAGCTACAAGTTCCTGGTGCAGGAAGACGGCGAGGAGGGCCTTGGGCTGGTCTTCCGCGAGGAACACGGCCAGCAGTCGGACAAGAAGGCCCAGGCCCAGCAACTCCTGATGGAGGTGGGGGCGCAGGTCGAGCTGGTGTTCAACGAGTATGCGGTGAGCACCTCGGCGCACCAGGTCGTCGTCTCGTTCCCGGGTGACGTCGGCGCCGGCCAGGTCCGCCGGGCCCTCACCCGGCTGCTGAACCTCGTGCTTCGCCTCCGCGCCCGGAAGGTGGTGCCCCCCGAAGGCAAGATGCCCGAGCTCGACGCCCTGGCGAGGGAAGTGTGGTCTCACCTGCCCCCGGGCTACTACCTGCACGGCTCGGACATGGGCAAGGGCCTCACCTACCGCCGCATCCCGAACGTGGCTTGGCCGGTAGAGGTCCACTACGAGCTGAGCTGGAGTGCGAAGGACCGGCAGTTGAAGGTCGGACTCGACGTGGAACTCGGCAGTGAGCGGCCCGAACGCGAGCGGTTCGTCGCCGCCTGGCGGCCGCTGGTGCAGGAGGTGCAGGACCACTTCCCGCAACTGCAGATGCAAGGGAGTGGCCCCAGTCAGGACCAGGTCTATATGAACCTGAAGCTGGCCTTGCCCGCCGAGACACCTGTCCCGGAGATCGCCGACACCCTGGAGCGGCTCATCGCCCTGACCGAGGCGCAGGTGACGGGCGCTCTGGTTTCGCCGGAAGCGACCCCCGCATAGTCCGCCGACCACCGATGTCTTGCGGATGAGGGAGGGCGACCGGGTCGGTGGGCCCCATCGAGTCGGGCGTCGGCTGACCTCAGCGTCTCTGCGAAGGAGGCCCGGCTACGCTGGCAGAACGCGGACGTCTCCGGCCTGAGCTCTGCGACAAGCGTGAGCCTCCGCAAAGACGGTGAGGAGGCTGAGCGCCGTCGCCCGCTCACGCACGCCGGTCAGCCCGGTGCCGCTTCTGCCCATGGCCAGCCCCAGCGACTCCGCATCGAGCGTCCCGGGACGTTCACGCAATTTCTGGAACCACCGGGCCCATCAATCCTTCACAATAGAGGCAGCATGACGCAGCCAGCGAGCCGGGACGACCTCACTCGGCTCCCCACCCGTACCGCGTTCGAGGCGGAGCTGCGCCGGCGCCTCTCGGACGGTGGCTGCTGCACGCTGCTGCTGTGTGACCTCGACTACCTCAAACTGATCAACGACACCTTCGGACATCTGGCGGGCGACGAGGCGCTGCGGATCTTGGCCCAGACCCTGCAGGCCCAGCTGCGCCCGGGCTGGCAGGTGTACCGGCTGGGCGGCGACGAATTCGCCGTGCTGGCAGCCGCGCCCAAAGCGGCACTCGCCGAATGGGGTCAGGACGTGATCCACCGTCTCAGTCGGCGGCCCGACCGGTCGCTGCGCGTGAGCATGGGGGTCGCGGCCTGGCAGGCGGGTATGGACGGCCCCCTGGCGCTCTTCGCGCTGGCCGACGCCCGGTTGCTGACGGCCAAGCGCCTGGGCCGGGGTCAGGTGGTGGACGAGAACACGGCCTCCGGGGCGGGGCCTGACCGCGGCCCTTCCCGGCTGCTGGAACGGGACGAGGCCCGGGCACAGACGGTGGCCGTGTTGCAGCGGGCCCTCTCCGTGCCGGGCACCCGCCTGACCGTGCAGGCCCCGCCTGGAGGGGGCCTGACCGCCTTTCTCCGCGAGGCGAACCTGATCGCCCAGACCCTGGGCTACCAGACGCTGCAGGTGCAGGGAGATCCCCTGCGGGCGGCACGGCAGCACGACGCCTGGGAGGGCGCCACGTTGAATGGCGTGCCCCTCCGGGGCTCCATCGGTGCGGCGCTGCGGGAAGGCCGGGCCGGAGCACCCCTGGCGGCCTTGCTCGACGCCCCGGAACACCTCAGCGCTTCTGCCCTGGCTGAACTCGCTCCGCTGCTGTCGGGGGCGCAGGTCGTCCTGACCGGACAGGCGCTCGGGCCGCTGGGCGGCGCGGGAGCAGCGCCGGGGCCTCACCTGCTGACCCTGCCCCCGCTCACGCACCGGGCCGTTCTGGCGCTGGCCGAGGCGCAGGTGGGGCCACTGGGCGAGGGGGGAGCGGCGTGGCTGCTGCGGCAGGTCCAGGGCCTGCCCGCCCGGCTCGGCCCGCAGCTCTCGGCCCTGCGGCTCGAAGCGGAGTTGCGCGGTCAGAGCGTCGTGGCGCTCACCCAGGGCCGTCCCCAGGACTGGGAAGGCGCGGTCGCCCGGCATGTCCCGCCTGGGCACCCGCCGCCCCAGCCCCACCTGTACGGCCGGGCAGCGGAGATGCAGGACGCGGCGCGGCAGCTCGGCGGGCATGCGCTCCTGACCCTCACAGGACCTGCCGGGCGGGGCAAGACGCGTCTGGCCCGGCAACTGCTGGCCGAACTGGGCAGGCAGTATCCGGGCGGCGCGCACGAGGTTCCGCTCCGGGGCGTGCGGCTGCCTGAGGTGGCTCTGGCCCGGATCAGCGAGGCGTTGCTCGGCACGGCGGTCGCCCCCGCGGGTGTGGAGACCGTGACCCGGCTGCTGGGCCGGCGGCCGACCCTGCTGCTGCTCGACGACGCCGCGCCCTATACCCTTCCCGCCCGGCTGATCGAGGCGATGCTGGCACGCAGCCCGGGCACCCGCCTCATCGTGACGGCGCGCGCGCCCCTTGGCGTCCAGGGAGAAGCTTCCCTGACGCTCGCTCCTCTGCCAGACGACCAGCTGCGGGCAGCGCTGGCCGCGCAGGCGGACCCTATGGACGAGGGCGCCCTCGACGTCCTGACCCGGTACGCGGCGGGCGAGCCGGACACCCTGGCGGCCCTGTTGCCCCTGGTCCGGATGTTCGGACTGAGGGGCGCGGCCGAGCACCTGGAGCGCAGCGGGCGGTCGCGGCAGGCCGGCGCTGGCCCGTGGCCGGAACTCGGCTCGCCGGAGCGGCGTGTGCTGGCGGCCCTGAGCACCTTTGGCGGTCCTTTCGACCTGCCCTGGGCCGGACAGGTGTCGGAAGGCTCGTCCTTCCTGCTCTCCGCGCTGATTCACCGGCACATGCTGCTGCCCGTGGGGGGCGGGCTCTACCGCCTTCCAGAACAACTCCTGGACCAGAGTCGGGCCTATCTGCGCCGGCGCCCCGCCCTCCTCAGGCGCGTCCACGAACGCGGCCTGAGCCGGGCCCAGGCCGTCTTGCGGGCCCATCCGACGGAAAGCGCGGCGTGGTTCGGCCATCTGGACACCCACTACCCCACGCTGCGGGCGCTGCTCGCCGGGCGGCTGCACTCCCCCACGCCGCCTGACCCGGCCCTGGTGCGCACGGTGCTGCAGCTCACGTCCTACCGCCTGACCCGCGCCTACCTGTATGACGCCCGTGAGGACCTGCAGGCCGCCCTCCAGGGGCTTGCCCACGGCCCTGGCGACCCGGACGCGGCGCTGCAGGCGGCCCTGCAACTCGCGCTCGCGTCCACCCTCCAGCGCCTGGGCGACCACGCGCATGCCTTTGCCCTGGCCAGCGAGGCCCGTGCCCGCGCCGAGACCCTGGGCGACCTCCCGCTGCTGGGGGCCGCCCTGCTCACCGAGGCGCGCATTCTGCACCGCCGCAGCGCCTACCGCGACGCGTACGCCCTGTTTGCCCGCGTCCGGACCGAAGTGCAGGAAGCCGGACGGCCGCACCTCCTCGTCCGTGCCCTGGGGGGCATGGCCCGCAGCGCCGTGTATCTGGGAGAGCTGGACGGCGCGCACCGGGACGTGCAGGAAGCGCTGCGGCAGGCCGCTGTCCTGGACCGTCCCCGCCTGCGCGCCGAGCTGCTGAACACGGCGGGCCTGATCGCCATTGAACGCCGCGACCTCGGGGCCGCGCAGGCCCTGATGGAACAGGCCCTGGCGCTGCATGAGACGTACGGCGGACGCGAGGGCCAGACCCTGAACCTGACCGGCCTCGCCTGGGCGGCGCTGCTGCGCGGCGACCCTGCCCTGAGCCTGCAGCACAGCGGGCGGGTGCTGCAGCGGGCGCAGGACTCGGGGCAGAGCTGGGAAGTCGCCAACGCCATGGTCAACCTCGGGCACGCCCTGGCCCGGCTCGGCCGGCTGGACGAGGCCCGCGCCCGCCACCAGGAAGCGGCTCGCCTCGCCACGCACTGCGACGCGCCCTCGGTGGTGGCCGAGGCGCTGGGCGGCCTGGCCGACGTGCTGGCACGCGAGCACCGGCTGGGCGAAGCCCGCGCCCTGCTGGACCTGGCCCTGACCCATCCCGGTGCCAATGCCGAGGTCCACAGCTTTTTCGGCCCGCTGCGCCGCATGCTTGACCCTCACCCTGCAGCATTGCTTCCCCAGGAGCTGCTGCCCCTGTTGGGGGCGAACCAGACCAGCGGCCCCTGAGGCGTAGAACACCGCGCGGCCACAGCATGCCGGCACCGCCTCCCCGGACGACTTTGGGGCATCGGAGACGACTCACGGGCCCAGGTCCCGAGGAGCGGCGCGTTCCGCACGCCTCCGCGCGGCAACCAGAGCAGAAGGAAGCTCAAGCCTCGAGGAGTGTCGCTCGGCCACGACGTAGATACCCCATATGCGGACGTATCCAGTCAGGCCAGCCACCAGGTTCGTCTGGAGGCCCGAACATCGGCGGGGAGCCGCGACGCCCGCACTTGGATCATCACGGGGCCAGGCGCAGGGTGTACTGGCGCAGCGCCTCACCGTGCAACAGGCAGGTGCGCACGGCGCGGAGGTCACGGCAGTAGTCGCCCATGATGCTGTTGTCCGTGTCGCTGACCTCAGGCCGTAAGCGGCGGACCGCCTCCACCACAGCGCGTGCGGGAACCTCGTCCTCTGCGGCACCGTCGTGGGCGGCCACGTGGATGAAGCGGATCCAGCCCTCGTAGACGTATCCCGGCGCGGCCAGGCCGCTCAGGCTTGCCGTGTACTGGGGGACCCCGCCCCTGGCCCGGAGTGCCACCGCCGAGGCCATGGAGGTGGGCTTGTCGAAAGGAAGCGCACGGGTGTGCACGGCATGGGCCACCAGGGCGCGTGCGGCGCGGCGGCTGAAGCCCGCGGCCACCAGTGCCTGCTCGACCTCGGTGCGCTCCAAGGTTTCTGGAAGGTGCGGTGCCTTATGGGGCGCAGTGGTCAGGTCATGATCCTGGGTCATATGCTCACGGTAACGGGCCCTGAATTTTCCGTCGGACGGAAGGGTGCTGATACTGGAATACCCCAGTCGGCGCGCCGATGAACCGACAGGTATCGAAGCCTGCCCTCATAGCGAGAGGAGGTTATCTATGAGTCCAGTCCAACTCCCCCCGTGTCCATCCCCCTCGTTCGCCAACGCATGGGCGAAAGCGGAGCTGCTCCTACAGCCCTATGAGCCTGCACCGGTGCACTGAGCCCATGAGCCTCCTGGACCGGATGACCGTCGACCCGCGGCAATGCGGTGGGCGCCCCTGCATCCGGGTCAGCGACATCCTCGACCTTCTGGGTCAGGGCGTCCCTGAGACGGAAATCCTGAACGACTACCCCGACCTCGAGCGCGAGGACATCCACGCGGCCCTGCTGTATGCCGCGCGCTACCTGAATCATCCGCGTCTGAGCGCCTGACATGCCGGGAGGTCCCTCCTGGCTGGACGCGCAGCTCCCGCCACAGCTCGCCCCCTGGCTGACCGAGACCTTCGGCGTGCCGGCCTGCAGCGCGAGCGACCTGGGTTACCGGGACGCCGGCGACGACGAGATCTTCCAGGCGGCCCGAGCTGCCGGGGCGGTGGTCGTGTCTAAGGGCAGCGACTTCCTCGACCGGGTGACTCGGCTGGGGCCTCCCCCGCACCTGCTCTACGTCACCTGCAGGAACACCAGCACCCGAGCCCTCTGGGAGGTGTTCATCCGGGTGTTCCCCGAGGCGCACCGGTTGCTGGAGCAGGGTGAAGCCGTCGTGGAAATCGGTGACCGGCAGGGTTGACCGGGCCGCCGGGGAGCACGGATCTCTCGTATGTATTCGATACTTCCTGACCCATGTGAACAGGGACGAGCCCGTCACGTGTTCGCCCCGTCCACATGGGCACGACCCTGCCTTCCCCGCTTCGCACTCTCCCCCGGGTCGTCGGGAACAGGACTCGCCCCGCGCCCGCACACCTCTCCCCTGGCTCAGGCTTCTTCGTCTGGCGAACAGGTGTGCGCCAACTGCACGGCCAGATCGGACAGGGCGCTGCGCTGCGTCCGGCCGGCCAGGTCGAGCGACTCCCGGGTGCGTGGGTCCACAGCCTCCAAGACTCCCCGTGCTGCAGCAAGGCCAGACGCGGGGGGCCGAGCGCAGGCTTGGTGCCCCGGGCCAGGGCCTGTCACTCCACGTCCGTGAGCAGGTGGCCCGTGACGCGCGCCACCGTGCGGTAAACGAGGAACAGCGCGTGGTGGTCGAGCACGTGCGGGTAGGCCAGGTTCGCGCACTGCACCGCATCGTCGAGTTCGGCCGCCGCGCGCCGCAGGCGGGTCGGCAGATTGAAGCCGGGCGATACGGTCTGCTGGACTAGGGTGAGCACCGCGCGGACGCTGGTCGGGGCGGCGCGGGAACCGTTCTCCCGCAGGTCGTGCGGGGCACAGGCCGCCGGGCCCTCTGTGCGCCGAGCGTCGGCAGCAACTGTCTGGAGGGCGTCGAGGTGAGCGGGCGTGTGGTTCGTGGACATCTCCCCAAACTCTCGCTGCTCCCCAAACATCGCACCGCCTGCCCGGAACCTGTCTCATGAAAAAGCCGGGGACTCTGGTCCTCGGCTTTCCGCCCGGTGTTCTGGCCATGTCCCCGAGCAGTCCCTCCAGGTCCTCGAGCAGCTCGTCCACCACGGCATCCAGCAGACCGAGGTGCGCTCGGGCGGTCCGCGCCGGTACGAGCGCTCCGAGCACACACGGTGTTTCGACGAGCATGTCGCGCATCCGCCTCTCCACGCCCCGACGGTCGGCGCGGAGGTCCCGCAGCAGCGCTCAGTCTCGGTCTCGCCCCGTGTGACATCGCTCCCCAGATGTCGCCCTCGTGCCGCCGTGTCCTGGGGCAGCGACCGCCGACTCCGCAGCGAGCTGATCCACGCCCCGAGCCCGGTCCAACGCCGCCCGCACCGCGGCTGCGGTCACGACCCCGTCGGTCCGGTAGCCGCGCCAGCCGACGGGCAGCAACGCCAGCCACCTGACTTCCAGCGCCGGGTCAGCAAGCTTGCGGGCCGCCTCCGTCTGTCCCAGCCGCCCAGCCTGGCGGGCGAGGGCATCGAGGAAGTGGCGACCGTCACGCAGGTGCCCGGGCGCCGCGGGTTCTTCGGGAACAGGACGGCCGACCGCCTCCTTCAGCGCCGAATCCTGTTCCAGGAGCTGCGCCGCCTGCAGGACGAGGGCCCCGTCCGGGTCGACGCCGCGCCGATAGGCCTCGAACACCGGGCCGAGGTTCTGCCGCCAGAAGGGCCCACGCTCCTCGACCGCGAGGTCACGGGCGAGCGGTGCCCTGCCCAGCCGCTCCGCCTCTTCCGCGAGGGCGGTGGCGAAGGCCGACCAGGTTCGTTCGCGCGTGAACTCCTTGACCGTGATCCGCAGCAGTTGCAGCAGTCCGGGGCTCAACGGTGTGCCGTTCTGCAAGGCAGCTTCGAGGGTCGGCCGCAGCCTCGGACTGACCCTCGACAACATCTGTGGGTGGCTCCGGACGAGGACCAGCAGTTCCGGCGGAACCGGGCGGAGTTCGGGAGCCTTCGGCGGCACCGGCGCAGATTCTGGCAAGGAGGCAGGACGCTCGGGTCGATGCGGCGATACGTCAGGAAGGCGGGGGCTTGCCGGTTGTGCCAGGGCGTGTACGACTTCCTCGAAGGTCGAGAGGGAGACCGCACGCTGAGGACCGAGCGGCGGCGTGAGCATCGCGCGGGCCGTCGGCGAGAGGCGGGCTTGCAACGTGGGCCACCGTTCCTGCACCTCGGCGATCACCCGGGGCGGCAGCACGATGGTCCCCACGTCCCGGCGGGACCTGTGCTGCCGCAACACCCTCACCACGCTGGGCACATCCACGGCACGGCCTTGCAGGAAGTCGGCGTAGGGCCCGCTCAGCGCGCTCAGCCATGACAGGGAATGGCTCGTCTTCGCGACGGTCGTTTCGACCCGCCGCTGGAGAGCCAGGGTCCATACCAGCTGCAGGAAGGTGTCCGAGCGGCGCAGGGCCGGTTCGGGCTGGGGGTTGAGCAGAGGCTGGGTCAGCCGCTGCAGCGACCAGCAGACCTCGCCGCTCAGAGGACGGCCGCTCTCGAGCACGGCGATCAGCTTGCCGCGGTTGGCCCGTTCCAGGGCAACCCGCAGCAGCTCCCCATCCAGGTGATGGTCCGTCGCAGCCGACCAGACCCTCAGGGCATGCCCCGCCCATCGCCGCTCGCGCTCCTCGTTCGCCTCGCGCACGGCCCGGTCGAGTTCCCGGCAGTCGTCGGCGCTCAGGAGAGCACGGCCCGAACGCAACCCAGGCCATACGCGATCGGCCGTCTCCGGAGACAGGAACCGCCGCACCTCGTCCCAGCGGTCCACGGCCTCTCGTTGCGGAGCGGTGGGGCGGCCCCTGGACGGTAGCGTGGCCGCAACGGCCCGCTGCGGCTTCGCGGCCCTAGCCAGCCGCTCCCGGGACTGCGCATGCCGCTCGGCACTCTGCACGGCGTCCTCGATCGCGCGCCGCAGGTAGGACGCGACCGGCACCTGGCCGTCCTCCAATGCGCGGAGCACGAACGAACGGGTGAACGCCGGCAGGGCGCCGATCACCTCGTCCAGGTGGGCTCGCGCGCGGCTGCGGAGGGCGGCAGACAGGGGAAGATCCGGCTCCGCGGGAGCGGGCGGTGGTGGTTGCGGCGAGCGCAGCGCCAGGTCCTGGCCACGCTGCAACAACGTGGCGTACAACGTGGGCGACAAGGGCTGACCGGCGGCGCGGAGCCGGTCCAGGGCCTGCTGCTGTGTCCGGGTGAGCTGCGCCCGAGCCCGCAGTCGTGCGTCGGTGAGATAGCCCAGGGCCGCGCGGCGCAGGTACGCATCGTAGTCGAGCTGTCCGTCGTCCAGCCAGGCACTGTGCTGGCGGTAGTGGGGCAGGTCGCGCAACAGGCCCCGCAGGCTGTTGCCGTAGCCTCGGGCCCTCTCCACGCCCAGGACATGCTCGAAGATGCAGCTGCTGCCCACCGGCCCCTGGACCGACCCGTCGGCACAGCGCACGTGGAAGGCGTACTGCCTGCGCGACCCTATCCCACAGACGACGCAACCGAGCGCGGCGGTGGGCTCGCCGGCGTCGACGACGCTGAAGTTGGCGGGGTCGAGCAGGAAGTCGTGCCGCCGACCGCGAGCCCGGAAGAAGGCGGGAACGTGCGCGGGCGGCAGGTCCGGGCGCAGCTCGGAGGCGACTTTTTCCAGCACCGCCCCGAACTCGGGATGGGCGGCCAGATTGTGGCGTTCGAGGGGACCGGGTGTGGCCATGGGATCCGTTCCATTGTCCGCCATCCATGCCGGACAGGGGCCGCACATCTGTGCGGTGCGCTTCGTGCACGCTCAGGACTCCGACACCGGGAGGTTCCAATGTCCTGGCCCCGGAAGACTACCGCCAGAGCCGTGGTTATAGGGCAAGCGAGGTGCAGGTACACCGGATCGGCCTCGCCACCATTCTCTGGCAGGTCTGCCGGATTACCCAGCCAGACGCCAGTCCTGCCCACCAAGGCGCACGTTCTCGCCGTGTCCCTACTCCCCAGCCGCCTCGAACGCTCTGGGCAGGTCGTAGGCGGTGACGATCCCCAGCAGGTTCTCGGTGGCCCGGCCGTGTTGGGTGATCAGAACGGCGCTCAGCCGTTCCCCCCGCCGGGTGTGGTCGTCGAACGCCCCGATCATGCCCAGCAGCGACTCGCTTCTTGGGACGAAGGCGTACTTCTCGACGCTCTCCTTGTGTGGCAGCACCTCTCCAACCGGGACGGTCAGGTCGACCAGTTCATCACGCACGTTCGCGCCCAGCCAGCGCGAGACAGTGTCGGCCGTCAGCAGGTCCACGAAGACCCCGTTCCAGTACACCGGCAGCTGCGACAGGCTGTCCCGGGACATGACCGTGAGTG
Organism: Deinococcus budaensis; assembly: GCF_014201885.1. Lineage (NCBI taxonomy): Bacteria > Thermotogati > Deinococcota > Deinococci > Deinococcales > Deinococcaceae > Deinococcus > Deinococcus budaensis. The sequence continues at coordinate 71,270 of NZ_JACHFN010000013.1, forward strand.
CGTCCCCGACGGGCGCGTCCGCCTCCGCGACGGTGACCTGGCGCCGGAAGACGCTATAGACGTCTTTGTCCTGCGTGAGGGTGCGCACGATGCCCTCGAGATGCCCGGCCACCTCCTCGTCGACCGCGGCCAGGTAGCAGCCACGGAAGCGCCGGTGTACCAGCAGGTTGCGCAGGTCGGCATAGCCCTTCAGGTCTTCCGCGTACGGCCGAACGGCCCGGTCGCTCCGCTCCGCGCGGGCCAGCAGGGTCCCGAACTCCTCGCGGCGTGCGCCGGTCCCGTGCCGGGTGGCGAGGTACCTCTCGACCTACGTGAACGCGTCGAGGAACCTCGCCGTGGCGTCCTTGTCCATGCCTCCACTGTAGAGGAGACTTTCCGTCCGACGGATAAACAGAGGGGGGGTACCTTACCGGTAGAGGTCACCGATGCCACTTCAACAGCAATTCCAGCCACAACTGACGGTCACCCGGGAAAGTCCAGAGGTGGTGCGCCTGGACCTGGCGCCTGCCGTGACCCCGCTCAGACCAGGGCGACTGAACCTGGCGGTCATCGCCGCGCACGACCGGCTGGCGCCGCTTCAAGAGGCAGCCCCTCACTCCCCGCATGGGGTCGCCCTGATCTCAACCTCGGGTCAACTGCACCGCGACCTGACCGGCCAGATGGAGGAGCACGTCCGCCGTCCGGTCGACCTGGTCCGCGCGGTGTCGCTGGCCAGCACCCTGCTCGCGGACGCAGCGCAGCGTGGCGCGGCGAGGATCCTGCTGATGTGGGATCACGCGCCGCCGTCACGGCTCGAACTCGAACTGCTCGTGTCCTCGCTGGCCCGGCAGAACATCGCCCTTGACGTGATCACCACGGCCGCCGCCGAGTCCACCTGGGCTACCCTGACATCCTGTGCTTTCGGCCGGGTCTCGGTTGGGCGGGCGCACCCGGTCGAGAGCTTCGGCGCCTACCTCGCCGACCGGCACGGTGTCGTCTTGGAGGGGGCGGAGGTCAAGGCCTACGGTCTGGTGGGGATTGGACCGCAGTGGCGCGCGGGTCAGACCACCCTGCCGCCTCTGCGGGAGGGCGAGGTCCACCGCCTGCACCTGAGGCGGAGCCCGCGTGCCCCCGCGCCTCCCCGCATCGAGGTGCGCTTCCTCGGCCTGGGCTATTCGGTGATGGTGCCGGTTCGCGGCACCCGCGCCGCCCGGGTAGCCTGAGGGCGCGGCGGTGGCACGCCCCTTCTGGCAGAGCTACCAGGCCTTCCTGGCCCAGGCCCGCCTGTGGACCGGAGAGAGCGGCGAGTGCGCGGTGGTGGACGCGGTCCGCAGGCGGTCGAGACGCGAACCGGACGCCTTCCACGCCTGGGTGAAGGGAAATGGGTGGGGCCAGGCCTACGTGGAGCGCCACCTGCTGTACGTGGTCGACCACCCTGAGGAGGTCCGGGAACTGCTGCGCCGGGGCTACCCGGCGCGCCGCATCCCGCTGCGCTCGCTGGATATGGCGTCCCTGGCCGCCGCACTGAACGAAACCGACTGGCGCACTGCTGTGGACCGGCTCTTCCAGAGGTCGCGCCGACCCCACTGGGCCAGCCAGAGGGTGTGGCTGTTCGAGAGCAGTCCCGAACTGCGCCAGCGGGAGGGGCTGGCCCCCTCGGTCGCCGAGGCGCTGATCGAGGTCGTTTGCCCCCTTGGAGGATTCGTGGTCGACCCCATGGCTGGCAGCGGGGAACTCGTCCGCGCGGCGCGCGCCACCGGGCGCCGCGCCTGGGGCGGCGACCTGCGGCCCTCGTGCCCCGACGTCGTGCAGGCCGACGTGGCGGACCTGCGACTGTATGTCCCGGAGTGGTCCTCCGACGCCCTGGTGCTGCACCCCCCGACCTTTGAAAGCTGGGCGAAGACGGCGCGCTCGCTCGAAGACGTGCCGAGGTCCGAACATTACGCCGCCTACCTCGACGCTATCGTCGAGTTTCTGCAGGCGTCCCGGACGGTCCTGAAGCCGGGAGGCGTGGTGGTGCTGATCGCCCGCCCGCCGCGGGACGGCCACGTGTTTCTGGCGCCGTTTGAGCTGGCGCTGGGCGAACAAGGCCTGATGCCGGGCGGCTACCGGCTCGCCGTGAGCCGGGACGGGACCGAGGACTGGCACTTTTTCATCGCGCAGAGCAGAGACGAGTGAGGGACATGACAACGCCAAGCAAGCTCGTCTACGGGGTCCTGAACGGAACGGTCTACACGGCGTCCGGACCCGCGCTGCTGCGCGCGATCGCCGCGAACGTCCTGATATCCGGCGAGCCGTTCACGATGGGGCAACTCAGAGACTGGTTCGGCCCCCGGATGGTTGAGAATCTCGTGCTCGAGACGGAAGACGACGAAAACCCGTCTGAAGGCGACGTTCCGCGCCCGATCGCCGACGACGCCATGCTCACGAACGACAACATCTCCGAGGAGCAGCTCGAGGATTACAGCTGGATTGAGCACGCCATGCGCGAGGAGTTGCCAGGCAGTGTGCTCGCGCTCGGCGCGCCGCCGTCCTACCGCAGTGGGCTTGGCCTGCGCGAGGACCAGCTGTCCGAAGTCGAGCGGCTCCTTCGGGAGGAGGGCTTCGACATCGTCCGGGACGACGCCCTGATCGCCCTGATCGAGGACTTCACCATCGGCGTCGACGGGCTCCTTGAAGCCAAGGCGGCCCTGACCGCTCACCCTCTCAGGTGCCCAGTCCACGACTGAGCACCCGGGACGGAGGGGCCTGTCCCGGCTCGCTCCCATCGCCCCGTCCAGCCGCCGCGCCGCATATCCGGCGGCAAAGGGCCCGGTTCATCCGCTAGGCTCACCGGGTTGCCGCTTGCCCCTCCACGACCCCTCCGCCCGACCTTCGTGGCGGAACATACCTGCGTCACCCTCCCGGTGCCCGGGCCGGGAGGGCTGCTGCTGGTCAATGGCCAGCTCGTTCCCCGGGCCGGGAACGTTCACACCACGCCGTTTATCGAGGCCTGGAGCGGCACGGAGGTGAGCGTCAATGTCCACGACTGGGTAGGCCGGTTGCACTTCACGAGTACAGACGGACAGGTGGACGAGGCCGTTCACGTGTTTCCCGCCAAGCTCGCGCCGGAACCGGAAACCGCCTTCGCAGCCCTGCGCCGGATGGTGGACCGCCTCCCCGACCTCACGGACCGGCTGAGCTATCCCACCGGGCTCGTCCCGGTCACCGGGGGGCTTCAGGGCCAGCCTCTCCAGCTCGCGGACGTGGAGCAGGTGGCGCTTGAGGCTTGGCGGCTGACCCGGGCCTGGCACCGGGCGCCGCGCTGGACCCAGGGCGCGCCGCGGCGCGTCGTGCGGGGCGGGGGCGTGCCAGACCGGGTGGACTGGCCCCTCACGCTGGACCACTGGGGCCGGGGGGGCTTCCCGGACCACGTGGCCCGCGACCTGCCGCACCTGACCCTGCCGGAGGGCCTTCGCCACCTCAGAGACCTCTGGGGAGCAGTGGCGGCGAGCGCCGATGGCCTCCGGGGCGGCGAGGCCCTGGCGGCGCGGGCACGGGCCGCCCTGGGGGGACTCCCGGAACTGGCCCGGACCGGCCCAGCCGAGCAGGGGCAGGGGCCCACTTCGCGGGCCGCGCGGGCACTGCTCGACCGGCTCGAACGGGTGCGCCGCCAGGCCACCGACCTGCCCCTCGGTCACGTCCGCATACCCGACCTGTACGAAGTGTGGGTCCAGGCCACCGTGCTGCACGCCCTGGGCGCCACGGACGGCACCTTCGAGCAAAGTAGCCAGGGTCTCTATGTCGGCACCTTCCGTGGACCGGGCGTAACCGTCACGCTCAACCCGCGCCTGGGTTTCCGCGGTGTGGGGCAGAGCCAGCAGCACCTGATGCCGGACCTGCTCGCGGTCTTTTCGACCGGGGACGCCCTGATTGCGGACGTGAAATACCGGCCCCTCGACCGGCTGCCCACCGAGCAGGCCCGCGAGGTCAACCGGCAATTGCTGGCCTATATGGGCCTCGCGCACGCGGCGACCGGGCTCGTTCTGTGGCCCGCACCGCTGAAGGAACCCTTCCGGGAAGAGCCCCTCCCGGGGGGGCGCGCCCGGCTGCTGCGCCTGCGCTGTCACCCCCTGGATCCTCCCGGCACCCTCGCAGCCGCCTTCCGCGCCCTGAACCTTCCTGGAGTCTCTTAATGCATTCGGTCAACGTCTTCGCACAACACAAGATTCTGTACGACACCCTCACCCGCCTGTCCGGGGACGAGCAGGCGGCCCTGGACCGCGCCATGCTGGGCGGCGGCTGGAGCAAGGACGTGAATGGGAACCTGCTCTCCGGCCTGCAGGCCCTCCCCCTTCCTCAGGGGGGGCAGACGACGGCCACGCTGGACCTGGCGTTCGACTGGCCGGATTCAGCGACCCGCACGCTCGCGATGGGTGTGGCGCACCCTCAGCTGCTGGTCAGCGAAGTGCACGGCGCGTCTCCCCGGGGCGACCTGTGGCTACATCAGCTGGGGCTCGCCAGTGACGTGGAGGGGCAGCCGCTCGTCATGTACGCCGGAGTCCCCCGCCCTCTGGTGACCGAGGTCCAGCGGCAACTGCGGGCGGCCATCCGCAGCGAAAGCCCGGTGGTGAGCGCGTACCGGCCCGTTCCCCTGGGCGAGACGGTCCGGGTGCTCGAAGCGCAGGTGGTGACCCGGCAGCGGGACAGGCGGGTGACCAAGGTCAAGACGCTCGATGTGTACGACCTGCACCTCGAACAGGCTGGCGGGATCTCCCGCTGTCAAGCGGCTCGGCGGGCGGGCCTGCGCGAGGACGGCGCGCCCCTCCCGGTGCTGGGAGGCAGCGGGATGAGGGCGCTCGTGCTGCACGCCTTGACCGGCGTCCCGGCAGCCCCCTTCGCGGTTGTGGACGGCCAGACTCCGCCCACGCCGCCCGCCTCCGCCGAGCAACTGCTGGGCCGCCTCACCACCACACCGCCTCCCCCGGTGTCCAAACCCAAGCCTCAGCCCGCTCCACCGCCCCGCCCGCGCACTCCAACTCCACCTTCCCGGCCGGAGGCCGCGCCGCGTGCGCCGGAACCGGAACCCGAGGCGGTGGCCCCGCCACCTCCGCCGCCGCCCCCAGCCGATCCCTGGCTCACCCTGCCGGAGCGCATGGCGGTCGAGCCGGGCATCGTCGAGGTGGCCCGCAAGACCCTGGAACGCCACCGGCCACTGCTGCTCACCGGGTCGCCGGGTGTGGGCAAGACGCTGCTCGCCACCCTGCTCGCCGAGGCGCTGTGCGGAGAGGGGAACTACACCCTGGTCACCGCCGACGCCCGCTGGACCAGCAGCGAGGTGCTCGGCGGCCTGCGGGTGGTGCCCGGCGACAGCCTGCGTTACGCGTTCATGCCGGGCGTCGTGACCCGCGCGGCCCAGCGTCACGCGCAGAGCATGCAGGCCACGGGACGCCCCCACGCCCTGATCGTTGACGAGTTCAACCGCGCCCACCAGGACGAGGCCTTCGGACGGCTGCTCACCCTGCTGGACGCCCGCTACCGAACCCAGCTCCCCCTGGTCGGCCCGGACGACGGCGCGCCCGAGGAGGTGTTCCTCCCCGCGGACTTCCTCCTGATCGGAACCCTCAACGATGCGGACACGGCCCGGCTACATGACCTCAGTGCTGCCCTGCAACGGCGCTTCACGACGGTCCACCTGGAGGTCCCCGCGTCCGAACGGACCCACCTCGAGCGGATGTATGCCGAGATCCCCCAGGTCACCTTTGACGCGCTGTACGGCGTGGTGGGGACCAGTGGGCCACAGGACCGGGCAGAGGGCCGGCTGCGCAGTCACGTGACGGTCGGGACGCACTTCATGAGCGAGGTGCTCGAGTACGTACGGGCAGGCATGACGCTCGATGCCTCGCTGTCCACGCTCGCCGCGAGCCACCTCAGCCACCTGACCCGGGTCGATCTTGAGCGGCTTGCCGAGCGCGCTGCAGAGCACCGGCTTCAGGGCCTGAGGGCGCAGCTGGAAAAGGCGGTAAGCGTTACGGCCTTCTGACTTATCTCTCCAAACCCCTGCTGGCCACAGCAATGGCTGTCTCTTGGCGGTCATCACACCGAGAGCCGCGACCGGCCCGATCCCGGGCTTTCCTGGGGCATGTCCAAGCCGCGGCCACCAAGGTCTACATTCATTCCGCCCAGGCACAGGAGAAGGCGGTCAACCGCGAATGGTGAGCGCAGCTGAGGCTCCCGCCCCCTCACAAGCCAGCAACGGGGTACGTGCCTCCCGAATCTGCAGCGTTGCTTGAGCCCCCCTGCACCTCCCCCTTGCCCGAAGAGCGGCCTCGGCGACGCATTTGCCACCGCCCGCAATTCCAAAGGCCCCTACAATAGGCGTCGTTCACGAGGAGGTCCATGGGACTGCGCGACTTGCTGCGAGCCATTTTCAACCCAAGGGGGACGGCTGCGGAGCCGCCCCCACCGCCTGCACCAGCTGCCCGTACCACAGGGCAACACAGGTCAGGGGCGGTGCCGGAACCGCAGTTCGCCAGTGTGGATCTCGAAGAACTAGGCCGGGCTGAAACGACCTCCGCAGTTCCCCCACGCCCCGTGGATTCCAGGCTGTCTTCGGCAGTGCCGCGCCGCCCAGCACCTCCCCACGGCAGACGGTGGCTCGCCCTGCAAAAGCGGCGGGCGACCAGGGGATCATTTCTGTTCGACGCCCGGCAATGGGTCAGCACGGCCCACAGCGCGGTTCCCCACGCGCCCCTGAAAGCGTACTGGACCACGTACGCCGATCTGAACACCGAGCAGCGCCAGTGGTACTTCTACTGGCGCACCCGCTTCCGCTCAGGCGAGGCCCTGCCCACCGACCTGAGCTACGTCTTCCTGCACACGTACGAGATCCTGCATGGGGTCGGCTTCGAGAACCCGGCTGTGGCCTTCGCACAGCTGGAGAGGCTGTGGCAGAGTTACCGGACGCAGCATCCCAGCCTCGACCGTTATCTGGTTGACTGGCTGAGTGACTTCGTCCACTACTACGAGCTGACCGGGGCAGACAGCGCAGGCTGGCTGGCGCGCGCCCCACGGTTCAGAACCTTCGCCTCCGGGGACGAAATCATCGAGGCCTGGCTGGCCTCGGAGGACCGCGCAGCCCTGACGGAGGGGGTCTTCCAGGCCCTGATCACCTACCGCCCCTCGGAAAACAAGTTCTACCGGGACAGTGCCGATCAGGCAGATCTGCAGGCCACGTTGCAGCGGGCTGTCCTGTTGACCGATGCCTACCACCACCAGGTCCACGGTGAGTCCGTCTTCACGGCCCTGGCGCCCCAGCAGGTTCGTGAGCACAGCCGCCAGGCCTTTTCGGGGGCGGTCTTCGAGGGTGAAGCGGTCGAAAGGGAGACGACACGGGTCCGGGCGTTCCGGGACGACGGCCGCCTGATCGCGCACCTGACCGTTGCCGTGCGGTATGCCGAGAACCTGGCCCGTCGCCGCGCCGGGTTTCGCAGCCTGCTGCGTGGCGTGGACATCGAACCGGAGCTGGCCGCCTACTTGGACGAACATCTCTATCCACGGGTTCGCCCGAGCATCCAGATTGATGCCGAGCGCCTGACGGCCCTTCAGCGGGACTCCAGTGAGATTCGGGAGCGGCTGATGGAGGACGTGCTTCTGGAAGACACCCGCCTTGAAGTGCCGCCCGCGACGGTCTCCCCTGTCCCGGAACCTGTGGAGGTGCGAACCTATCTCCTCCCGGAGGAAACCCCCGAGGGGCACCTCACGGACCTCGAAGCGGTGGCCGACATCCTGGACGCCCTGCTGGCCCCCGGGCGTGACCTCCTCGATCAGCTCCGCCAGCGGGCATGGGAAGCGCCCCCCAGCGCACTCAGGGTGCCCGGAGGCAGCTTTCTGAGCAGCCTGGTGGATCAGGTCAATGAAGCCGCCCAGGCGCGTCTGGGGGACGTACTGCTTGCCGAGGAGCATGGGGCACTGGTCGTCCTCGAGGATTACCGCGACGAGCTGGAATATCTGCTGGCGCTGACAGCTCAAGACCCCCGGGCCACAGCTCCTGCCAGCGGTCCATGGACAGACCTGGCGCGGCGGCTGACGCCGCTGCAGCTGGTCGTCCTCCAGCGGCTGGGGCACGCGCCGGTTCCCCTGCGGGACCTCGACGCCCTGGCCTTGCAGCACGGCACCATGGGCAGCGTGGTGCTCGAGGAGATGAATGCCGCCGCGCTGGACACCGTCGGTGACCTGTTGACCGACCCCTACCTCGACCCCATCACCCTGGAGGAAGCCCACCGTTTTGGCGTACTGCGTACCCTGAGCGCGGCGGGCCTGACCTCACCGGAGGCCAAGGCATGACCACCCAGTCCCCCCCTATTCCGAAGCGCGTGACTGCGGCGCTGTTTCAGGCCCTTGGCGCTGGCGTGGTGCCCAGCCTGGGTATCGAGCACATCGTGGTCGGCCGTAAACCCGAGATTGAGGCCCTGCTGGGAGATCTGGAGAACGTCCGGGAAGGCGGGGCCGGGTTCCGGATCATCGCAGGGCGGTACGGAGCGGGCAAATCGTTTCTCCTGCAACTGCTGCGCAGCTACGCGCTGAACCGCAACTTCGTGGTGGCCAGCGCCGACCTCAGTCCCGAGCGGCGCCTGACCGGCGCGCGGGGGCAAGGGCTGGCCACCTACCGCGAACTGACCCGCAATCTGTCGACCCGGGTGCGGCAGGAGGGCGGTGCCCTGAGCGCCGTACTGGAAAAATGGATCAGCACCCTGCAAGGCCAGGTGGTCGCGCAGGGAATGCAACCCGGCGATCCGGCGTTCGGCCCGGAGGTGGAACAGCGCATTCGTGAAGCGGTCAGCGACCTTGAGGGGATGGTGCATGGCTTTGACTTCGCGGCAGTTATCAGCGCGTACTGGCGGGGTCACCAGGCAGGCGACGACGCCCTGAAAAACGCCGCGCTGAAGTGGTTGCGCGGGGAGTACAGCACCAAAACCGAGGCCAGGGAAGCCCTGGGCGTACGGGTGATCATTGACGACGACGGCTGGTACGACTACGTCAAGCTGCTGGCACACTTCGTGCACGCGATCGGTTATGCGGGGCTGGTCGTGGTCATCGATGAGGCGGTCAACCTTTACAAGGTCACCCAGAGCGGCGCCCGGCACGCGAACTACGAGAAGCTGCTCACCATCCTCAACGACACCCTTCAGGGCCGGGCACAGCACCTGCAGGTGCTGGTCGGCGCGACCCCGCAGATGGTCGAGGACACCCGCCGGGGCCTGTATTCCTACGAAGCCCTCCGAACCCGGCTGGAAAGCAGCCGCTTTGCTGTGGGCGGCCTTCAGGACTACGCGGGGCCGATGCTGCGGCTCGAGACCCTCGCGCAGGAGGAAGTCTTCGCCCTGTTGCACCGCTTGCGGGAACTGCACGCCCTGCACCACGGCGCTGCGGTGACCGTGACCGATGACGAGCTGGTCGCCTTCATGGCGGAGGTGCTGGGCCGCCTCGGTGCCCCGGAGTTCCTGACGCCACGGGACGTCACGCGGGATTTCGTCAGTGTCCTGAACCTGCTGCGGCAGCATCGGCACTTGAGCTTCCTGGGCCTGGTGCAGTCGAGCGACTTCCAGCCCTCACGCACCGACGTCCTGGCCGAGGCCAGACGCGAGGAAGCGCCTCCTGCGCCCGACACCGCCGAATTCGCCGCATTCGAGCTGTAAGGCTGCCGCCGTGACTGCCGAGCCGTTTTCCCGCCTGGCGCCGTTTATCCAGGACCACATCTGGCGGCAGGGTTGGACGGAGATCCGGTCGGTGCAGGCCGCCGCCTGCGCGGCGATCCTCGACACCGATGACCACGTCCTGATCACCAGCGGCACCGCCAGCGGCAAGACCGAGGCGGCGCTGCTTCCCATCCTCACGCAGCTGCACGGTGATCCGCCCTCCAGCATCGGCGTGCTGTACATCGGTCCCCTCAAGGCCCTGATCAACGACCAGTTCTTCCGCCTGGAGGGCCTGCTCGCCGACTCGGGTCTCCCGGTGGAGGCCTGGCACGGGGACGTGAGCGCGGCGCGCAAGCGCCGTACCCTGCAGCGGGCGCGGGGCCTGCTACAGATCACACCCGAGTCACTGGAAGCCCTGCTGCTGCGCCGCGCCAACCTGCTCGCGCAGGTCTTCGGCGACCTGAGGTTCGTGGTGATCGATGAGGTGCACGCCTTCATGGCCGATGAGCGCGGGCGGCAGGTGCTGTGCCTGCTCGAGCGGCTGGAGCGGGTCATAAAGAGTCCCCCCCGCCGCGTCGGACTGTCTGCCACCCTGGGGGACGTGGGGCTGGCTGGCGCGTGGCTGAAGGCCGGTACCGGACGGGACGTCCAGGTCGTTCAGGACACGGGCGGGCGGCGGCGCTTGCAACTCGCGCTGGAGCATTTCAGCAGCCAGAAGGTGGAAGGGGACGAGTCGTCCCCACCGACAGAGGTGCCGGGGCTGTACGAGCACCTCTATGCGCATACCCTGGACCGCAAGAGCCTGATCTTTCGCAACACCCGGCAGGGCGTCGAGGACACGGTGGTGGCCCTGCGTGACCTTGCGCAGCGGGGCGGCACAGCTGACCTGTACCACGTGCACCACGGGAGCGTCGCCACTGCCTACCGGGAGGACGCCGAACGGGCCATGAAAGAGGAGGGCGTGCCCGCCTGCACGGTCGCCACCGTGACCCTGGAACTGGGCATCGACCTGGGGCAACTCGAACGGGTCTTGCAGGTCGATCCCCCGCCCAGTGTGTCGAGCTTCGTGCAGCGGCTCGGCCGCACAGGACGGCGGGGCGAACCTGGGGAGATGATCCTGTACACGCTGGGCCGCGAGGATCCTGACGCTCCGCCCCACCGCCGCCTGCCCTGGTCCCTCTTGCAGACGGTCGCCATGGTGCAGCTGTACCTTGAGGAGCGCTGGGTCGAACCTGCCCGGCAGCCGCGGCTGCCCTTCAGCCTGCTGGTGCACCAGACCCTGGCCGCCCTCGAGCAGTACGGCGAACAGCACCCACGGGAACTGGCGGCCAGGGTACTGACCCTCACACCTTTCCAGCAGGTGGCGCACGAGCAGTACCGCGCCCTGCTGCATCACCTGCTGGGGACCGAACTCATCCAGCGCACCGACGAGGGCGGTCTCATCGTCGGCCTCAGCGGGGAGAGGCTGGTCGCCGACTGGCGCTTCTACGCCGTCTTCCCGGAGGTGCCGGAGTACCCCGTCTTCCACGGCACCAGCCAGATCGGGACGCTCAGCAGTCTGCCGGAGGTGGGGCAGGTGATCTCGCTGACTGGCCGGGCCTGGCGGGTCACCGAACGGGACGAGACCCGGCGCGAGGTGTTCGTGCAGCGGGCCAGGGGCAGAAACACCAGCGCCTGGCTGGGGGGCGGCGGGGAGGTTCATGACCGTGTGGTGCAGAAGATGCGGGAGGTGCTCGTGGGAGAGACCCATTATCCCTATCTTCAGCCTGCCGCGCAGCGGCGCCTCGCCGAGGCCCGGCACCTGGCCCAGACCTCAGGGCTGCTGACGGGGCCACTGCACCCGCTCAGCGAACGGCAACTGCTCTACCTGCCCTGGCGGGGCACCCGGGTTCACCGCAGCATCGGTACCCTGCTGGCCGAGGTACAGACACGTTTCACCGTGGACCACAACGACACGCCCTTCTCCCTGGTGCTGAACGGCACCGAAGCGGAGGTCAGAGCCTACCTGTCCACGGGGCTGCCTGACCCCGGAAGCCTCCGCACACAGCTGCGTCAAACGCTGCTCGCCTCTTCCACCCCCCTCGGTGATCAGAAGTTCGACCGTTTCGTCCCCAGACCGCTGTTGGTCGAAGCTCATCTCGGGGATGACCTGGACCTGGTCCAGGCGCTGGAGGATCTCCGCAACCTGGCTCCTTAGAACTGTGGGGAGATGATTGCAGTCGCAGCAAGGGCCGCCGGAACCGCCCCAGCACCGACGCAGGGCAACAGGCCCGGCACGAGGGGTCACCTCGCTCCGAGTTCGGTGACCTGTGGAAGCCGGTTCGCCTGATAGCTCACGTCGCAGAGGGCGGCGTTGATGAAGAGGGTCCGTTCCTGTTGCACGCGGCCGTGGCCCTCGTGGATGTGCCCGAAAACATGCATTCGGGGAGCGAGGCGGTCCACGGCCCTGGCCAGGTGGCGGCAGCCCACGGACTGTCCGGTCGCCGCGGGGCGGGCCGTGGGTCAGCAGCACGTCCACGCCCTCCGGAATGAGCGGCCACTGGTGTTCCAGGTGGTCTTCTGCACCACCAGAGGCCCACCCCTCAAAGGCGGGAGTCAGTAGACCGCCCCAGAAGCGCAGACCCCCGAGTTCTACCCCACTGCCTTGCAGGTACGTGACCGACTCCGGCATCAGCGCCCGGGCGACGACCGGGACCCGCTCGAAAGCAAAGTTATGGTTGCCCGCGACGAGCAGGCGGCGCCGGAACGACCCCACGGTGGCGAACCAGGCCAGGAAGCGGCTCCCCTCCTCCAGCCGCCCGCGCGCACTGAAGTCCCCGGTATGAACCAGGACATCTCCGGTGGGCAAACCCACCTGTTCGTGCAGACTGTGGTGATCCGAGAAGCACACCAGCCGCATGGTCCAACCTCCCGCCCAGCAGGATGACGCATCGTCAAACGAGCACCCTGACAGAGGAGTCTTTTCACGCGGTGCCGCGGGCAGATTCGTCCCCCGACATCGCCTCCCCGTGCTACACCCAATGCCGTGATCCTCCGCTTGCCTGTGTGCTCCGACGTGGTCGCGTCATGACCACCTTCTCCTTTGCCCATATCGCCGACCTGCACCTCGACACTCCGTTCTCCGGGCTGGCCAGCCTCAACGACGACCTCGCGGCGCGCCTGAAAAACGCGTCCCTGGACGCCTGGGACCGCGTGGTCCAGGGCTGCCTGGACCACGGCGTCGATTTCGTGGTCATCGCGGGCGACGTCTATGACTCGGATACCGCCAGTGTCCGGGCGCAGCTGCGCTTCAAGCGGGGACTGGCACGCCTCAGCGATGCGGGCATTCCGGTGATGGTCGTGCACGGCAACCACGACCCCAACGGCGGGCGCTACTCGGCCATCGAGCGCTGGCCGGAGCAGGTGACTGTCTTCGGGACGCGCGAGGTCACGCATGTGGAGATCCGCCGGGGGGGCGACCTGCTGGCGGTGGTCAGCGGCATCAGTTTTCCGGAGCGCCACGTGCAGGAGAACTTGGCCCGGCGTTTCGCGCGCTCGGAGCATTCGGCCTACCATGTGGCCGTCCTGCACACCAACGTGGACGGGGACACCGCCCACGGGGTCTACGCGCCGTGCACGCTGCAGGACCTGGTCGACAGCCGTTACGACTACTGGGCGCTGGGCCACATCCATGCCCGGCGTGTGCTCAGGGACCATGCTCCTGCCGTCGTCTACCCGGGGAACACGCAGGCCCGGCACCCGAACGAGACGGGCCCCAAGGGATTTGCGCTGGTGCAGGTCAGAGACGGCACCGCCCAGGTGAACTGGGTGGAGACGGACAGCTGGCGCTTTGGCGTCGTGGGCTGCGACATCACGGAGCTGACCTCCCTGGACCAGGTCGAAGAGCAGGTGTCGGCGGCCGCCGCCCGCCTGGCGAGCGAGCGTCCGATGGTGCTGCGCGCTCAGCTCACCGGCGGCGGCGTGCTGCACCGTGACCTTCACCGGGCCGGCACCGTCACCTCCCTGTTGGACGCGCTGCGTGACCGGGCGTCCACGGACCTGTGGTGGGATGACGTCCAGGTGCAGACACGTCCCGCCTTCGACCGTCAGCAGCGCTTGCAGGGGGAGGATTTCATCGCGGACCTGCTGAACCAGGCTGAACGGGCGGACGCCCACGCCGCGGTCGGCGAACTGGTCGAGACGCTGCGTGGGCACCCGGCCCTGGGTGGGCTGGCCGATGAGCTGGGCCTGGACGCCCTGCTGGCCGATGCCCCGGCTCTTCTGAGGGAGGCCGAGGTCCTGGCCCTGGGCCTGCTGGAAGGGGAAACAAGATGATCCGCCTGACACGCGTGCAGGTCGAGACCTACCGTGGTCTGAAGGACCTGGACCTGACCTTTGATGCTCCGGGGGGAGGGTCCATCACCGTCCTGCTCGGCCCCAACGAAGCGGGCAAATCCACCCTGCTCGACTTCACCCGGGAAGTGCTGTTTGGAAACGGGGCCGTTCGGGGCAGCGTGACCCTCGAGGCGTCCGGGCGCCGCTACCGGGTTACGGCCTTGGGCCGACGGGTCCGGCAGGTGACCGACCTCACGACGGGTGAGGTGTGTCCTCCAGCCACGGCCCGTGAACTCCTGGGGGCCATTGACGAGCAGGTCTTTCGCAATGTCTTCGCCTTCGGGCTGTCCGAGTTGCAGACCCTCTCGAGCCTGACCGCTCAGGGCATCCAGGAGCGCATCTTCTCGGCGGGTGTGGCCGGGGCAGGCCCCTCGGCCCGCGCGGCGCTGGGGCAGCTGGACCGGGAGGCTTCGGAGTATCTGCGTCCGAGGGCCCTGTCACGCCTGACCGGTGGGGCGGATGCCTACGCAAAGCTGCGCACGCTGGTGCGGGCCACCCAGCAGGACGCCGCAGAGTACGCTCCCAAGGTCGCGGAGCTGGCCAGGATCAGGCAGAGCACCCACGACGAGACGGAGGCGCTGGCCCAACTCACCACGCGGCAGGCGAATCTGGAACACCTGCAACGCCTGTGGCCCCAGTGGGTCGCCCGGCTCGAGGCCGAGGCGCGCCTGAACGAACTGGACGATGTGCCAGCAGGCGTTGAGGCCACGCAGGAGGCCGTGCGGACGCTGGCGCAGGATGTCCGCGAGTTGGAGGGGCAGCTCGCGGCCCTGGAGGGAGAACTCGCGGCCTTGCCTGAGGCGCGCCCGGAGCTGGTGGCGGCTGGCCTGGCGCTGGACACCCTGCTGGCAGAACTGGCCGCGCACCGGGAACGGGAGCGCCACGCCGAGGCCCTGGAGGCGGCGCAGCACAGGACGGCTGCGGCCCTCAATGAACAACGCGTCCAGCTGCCCGAGGGGGTCCAGAGCGCGTCCCTGGGCGCGGCCGACGTCACCCAGCTGCTTCCCCTGGTCGAGGAACACGACCGCGCCCTCTCCTCCGCGCTGGCCCGCCAGGAGACCCTGCTGCGCGAAGTGGAAGCGGCCACCCGTGAGATGACCCTGCGTCAGGCCGAACTGGAGGCCCTGCCCGCCCCGGGCGCGCTGGAGGCCGCACCGGTCACGGCAGACGAGCGCGCCGCACGGGAAGAGGTTCAGGAGGCGCACGACCGTCTGGCGGAGGCAGAGCGGGAACACCAGGCCCTCGCCCCGGACTCTGCCCTGCTGCCGCATCTGCCGACCCTGCAGCAGGCCGTCGATCAGGCGCCCATCACGGTCCTGGCCGCCCTGGCCCCTCAACGCAGTGCCCTGGAGCAGCAGCGGGAGGTGCTGCGTCAGAAACTGGCAGAACTCGGACCAGACTGGGACGAGGCGCGCCTGGCTGCGCTCAGCCCCACAGCGGAGCATGCCTGGCGTGAGAAGGGGCAGGGACATGCCCGCGCCTGGGCCGACACCCAACGGGGGGAAGAGGAAGCCCAGCGCGCTTTGCAGGCCAGGAATGCCGCGTGCCACGAGGCGGAATTGCGGCTGTCCAGCCTGCCTTCCGGGCCTTCCGCCAGCGACCTGGCCACCCAGGTACAGGGCCTGCGGGAGCAACTCACGCTCGCCCATGCCGTTCGGGCCCGGCTCCAGGTCGCCGCCGTGCCGGACGCAGTTCCCCTCTCGCCTCCACCCTGGAAGCTGTGGCTGAGCCTGGCCCTGACCGCGCTGCTCACAGTCGCCGCTTTCATGGCGCATCCCGCTCTGGCACTGATGACGCTCGTAGCCGGGCTGGCCCTCAGCCTGCTCCAGAAGCCAGCCACTCCTGCGGCAGCGCCCACTCCACCCACCGCCCCCACGGCAGACGTCACGGCGGACCTCACGCGGCTGCAGCTGCCTGCCAAGGCTGGCCTCGGTGAGGTCGCCGCCCTGGAGAGCCGCCTGACCCTGCAACTGGGGGATCTGGAACGGCAACGAACCGACGCGAACCAGCGGGACGACGCTGCGCGCGCGCTGCACACCGCCCGTACCCTGGAACAGGAGGCGCAGGCGGCCCTGGACGGGGCGCGTCAGGCCAGCCGGGAGGCGCAGGCGCACTTCGCCACCTGGGCTGCGGAGCACCGGTTGCCATTGACGCGCCCGGCCGACCTGGACGCTTTCCTGCTGCGGCTGGCCTCGGCCCGTGACGTGGCCACGCAGGTGGAGGCCACCCAGGCTGAGGCGCTAGCCCTCGAACGTCAGCAGGCCGCCTTTGTGTGGGCGGCGCAGCAGACCCTGGGCGCGATCGGGCGAACCACCACAGCAGAGGCGGCTCTCGGCGATCTGCGCCGCGCCCTGACCGACGCCCTGGAAACCAGCCGACTCGCGCAGCGCCAGGAGGACGCAGCGCGGCTGGTGGTCAGCCGGACGGAAGAACGGCGGCGCGCGCACGCCCGCCTCACGCAACTGCGCCAGGTCCAGGCCCACCGTCATGCGGAGGCTGCCCAGCGGGTGGGCGAGCAGGAGAAGGGACTTTCGGCCCTGTCGGCCCAGCACAGCGAAGCGAGTCAGGGGCTGGAGGAAGCGCGCCGGGACTGGGAAGCACTGCTCGAAGGCCGCGGCCTGCCCCCGTCCAGTCCGGCCACGGCACGCGTGATGCTGGAACAATTGCGCCGCGTAGCGGACATGGCCCAGACCCTGCAGGAGCAAGAGCTGGAACTGAGCCAGCTGCGGCAGCAGGTGACCACGTACGTCCAGCAGGTCCGCCAGACCCTGACGCCCCTGGGGGGCGGCACAGATATGGCGGCGCTGCAGCAGTCCGTCGCCTTGGCCCGTGAGGCGGCGGGGCAGGCAGGACAGCGCAGGGCGCTGGAGGTCCAGCTCGCAGGGGTCAGGGAAAAGTGGAACCGCGCGGCTGCGGCGCTCTCCGAGACTCTGTCGGCGAGTGGCGCACCGGACGTGGCCACGCTGAACCACTGGGTCGCGGTGAACCAGGAGCGGGCTGACCTGCAGGACGTCATTCGTCAGGCCGACCGCGAGGTCCACCTCATCGCCGGTCAGGAGGAAGCCCGCTTTCGCAGAGAGCTAGACGCGGCGCAGCCGGGGGCCTGGGGCGAGGAACGGGAACGGCTGACCGCTGACCGCGAGCGACTGCAGAAGACCTTGCAAGAAGCCCACGGTCAGGCGGCGCAGCTGCAACTTGAGCTTCGCCACCTCGACGAGTCCGAACACACCGTGATGATTCAGCTTCGCCTGGAAGCGCAGCGCCAGCAGCTGCGCCTCGACGCCCGGGCCTGGATCGTTCGCCGTCTGGCCACGGTGCTGCTTGAAACGACCCTCAAGGAGTACGAGCGTACCAAGGGACCGGAAGTGCTCCGGCACGCGTCGGAGGTCTTCGGGCAGATCACCGGTGGGCGCTATGTGGCCGTTCGTCAACTGGACGGCAACGCCACGTTCCGGGCCATCTCCGACCGCGACGACGTCATCGACGTCGAGCAGCTCAGCCGCGGGACTCAGGAACAGCTGTACCTCGCCATCCGGCTCGGTCTGGCCCGCACCCTGGGGCAGCGCACTGCTCGCCTGCCCCTGATGATGGACGACGTTCTGGTGAATGCCGATCCGGGCCGCGCCCGGGCTGTGGCGGCGGCCCTCGCGGAAGTGGCCCGGGACCACCAGATTCTGTACCTCACCTGTCACCCGGCCAATGCTCAGATCTTGCAGGAGACCCAGGACAACGTCCGGATCATCGAACTGCCGCGGCTGGGCCGCCACGCCACTTCACCGGCCGGTGGCGAGGACCAGACCGTCCTGGGGGCAGCAGATCCCGGACTGGATGTGCGGGAATACATGGCCGCGCATCAGGAGCCGGTGCTGATGGCAGATCTGCGGTCCGCTCTCCCCCATCTGTCCGACGAGGACATCCGGCGTCAACTCACGCTGCTTGAGCGCAACCAGAGTCTGATCAAGACCGGGCAACGGAAGGGCACGCGCTACGCCCTGGCCTGACCTCCCACGGTCACCATTCAGGCCCACAGACCTTACAGACCAAGTCAGCGCGCCAGAGGTTTTACACCCTGGCGCGTTCTGGAGTCATCGCCCGTGACCGACCCCGGCCTGACGAAACGGATATCCGCGGTTACCCGGCCGCTCCTTCCACGGTATCCGGAATCAATTCACCCTGTTCGAGGTCATACCATCCCATCTCGCTAATTCCCGGAATGAACTGGACACCTTCCACAGCAACGACCGTCAGGTGCGTCTCCCAGCTGTTGTCCGTGGCCAGCCGGCCCTTGTACTGCAGGCCAGCGCGCGGGCTGTAGTACACCTGCTGAATCGACATCTCGCGGTTGGCGTGCAGCAGGCAGATGCCCTTGGACCCTTCCAGGATGACGCGTACCCGGTCCTCAGGCTGCGGCTCCTGGGACGCGTGGCTCAACCAGGTGAGGGGAGTGGCCCGGACGCTGACCTCCTGCTGAAGGTGACGCAGGAGGGCCAGCGTCTCCAGGACGGCGGCCCGGTCGTCGCAGTCTCCCAGGTTCATGGCATTTTCCGCGAGGGCACAGGCATGCCCGAAGACGGCCTCCAGAACGCCCGGGGACAACAGTTTGGAGGAAAGCCGGAGGCTGCCGTAGGTCTGGTCATAGATGACGATCATCGCGTCACCCTTGGTGAGACCCGGCCGTTCCACACGCAACTTATCGGTCGTGACCCCAATATCGCGACTCTCGAAGGGCACGGCCATCCGGAATCCTTCCAGGAGATACTCCGCCGCCTTGCTGCGGGGCACGTCTCCCTGGAGAGCCGGGTGATGGAGGACCACGCCCGTGCTGTAGAAGTTCCGGGCGAAGCGGTTGTGCTGAAAGTAGATCCCCGTCTCATGCGCGTCGAGTGGGTACGAGCAGTTGAAGGTGTTGGGTCCGCGACGTTCGGCAAAGCCGATCACCGTCTCGCTGATCATGACGTTGCAGTCGATGGCCGTGAAGCTCCCGCGCCCCTCGGCCTGGTGAATGCTGTCGAGGTCGAGGTTGGGAAAGGCGAGCGTGGGCAGGCAAACGGGCTGCGTGGAGAAGCGGCGCTCAGGTCGGGCCTGGATGGTACGGGACAGGGGATTGACGCGGGTGACCCGGTACGCCCGGGTCGCATAGAGATAGACGGCTCCGGGATACGCTTCCCGCATCACCTGACCGTAGGAGAGCGTTCCCAGCTCCAGAGGGCCGTTGCCCTGCCGCACCTCGACCTTGTAGCTGGTCTCCACATCACGCAGTGGGAAGGCGTGGTTGGGGTTTTCCCCAGCCTGTGCCCGGAGGGGTTGGAGGGCGGCGGGAAGCGTCCCGGTCCGCTCCTGTTCAATCACCTCCAGGAAGCCCGCGGGCCACTGGACAGGGCTCACGAAGTCAGTGTCCGTGTCCCGGTTCAGCGCCGTGAGGAGAGCGTCGTGTTCCCCGCCTCGCCGGGCCAGGCACAGCGCATGGATACACTGGATGTTCGCGTTTTCCAGATACAGGGTGCTGGCCGCCAGCGGACGGTCCAGCAGCCGCTGCGGCTCCTCGAACATCACCCCGTCACTGGGACTTCCGCTGTGAAGGATCAGCACCCGACCCGGTTTGCGCCGCCCCACCCGGCCGATGCGCTGATGCAGGGAGGTGGTCGACAGGGGCACCCCCAGAAGCACCACCGCATCGAGATGGGGGATGTCCATGCCGAGTTCCAGGGCGCTGGTCGAGATGACGCCGTCAAGTTGACCGCGCTCGAGCCGGGTTTGAATCTCCGTCCGGTCACGTGCCTCGTAGCCACTGCGGTAGGGAAGAACGCTGAGATGGGCCAGGGGCGACTGGTCCAGTGGATTCCCCTCCTCACCCGTCTCCTCGTCCTCCTGCTCCGGCTTGCGGGCCATGATGCTGGCCAGGTTCTCGGTCTGTTTGCGTGAGTCGCTGAAACAGAGGAACTTCTCGCCACGCTCGGCCAGGTGGTGCAGCAGGTGTGACGTCCCTGTCAGCAGATCACGGGCCTCATCGGTCTGCGAAAGGAAATGCAGGCTCACCGGCTGACGCGGCGACCCGTCCCGGTCAGGGCCGATGATGGTGAAGTCATGCCCGGTCAGGAGCCGCAGGTGTTCGGCAGGGTCGGCGATGGTGGCCGAGGCACAGACGTACTGCAGACGTTTGCGGGTCAGCATCTTGGAGGCGTGCTCGAAGCGGCGCAGCAGATAGGCAGCGTTACTCCCGAAGACCCCGGTGAAGGTGTGGACCTCGTCCGCGATGATCAGCCGTGTGTCCCGAATGAAGCGGCGCACCGCCTTGCGTCCGAGGTTGCTCAGCAGCCAGGCGTGCATGACATCAGGCGTCATGATCACGACCCGGCAGGTCATCAGCAACTGCTCCCGCTGAGAGGTGGGTACCTGACCGTCAATGCGTCCCACCGGAGCATGAATGCCCGCCGCCGCCAGCGCCGTACGCCAGCGGCTCTCCTGCTCGGCTCCCAGTGCCTTTTGCGGGTACAGCACGAGGACGCGGGTCTCCTCCAGGGCACTCAGGGCCTCCATCGCCGCCAGATGGAAACACAGGGTCTTCCCGCTGGCGGTCCCGGTAGTCACGGCAAAATGCTTGAAAGCGACGGCACAGCGAGCGGCGTCTGCCTGATGCTGGTAGATGCCTCCCGGATGGGTCACCCGCAGATACTGCTGGACCTCAGTGCCACACGGAACGTCACTCAACGGCACCAGGCGGGCCGGTCGACTGGGCAGGTGGATGACGTGCTCTTCACGCCACTGGGCGATCCCAGGGCTGGGAAGGCGGGAGTCGGCAGGCAAGGTGGTCATGGGGAACTCCTTGGAGGCAACAGCTTGAACGGTGGGGAGCGGACGCAGGCGCCTGGTAACCCAGGGCCTAGCAGCGGACTTGATCGGAAGATAGATCTGAGGTCCGTCACAGGTTGACAACTTTGCGGAGGTCACACCACGTCAACCCATGACGTCAGGAAAGAGCGGGACAACGCTCTCCACCTCTGAAGTCATTCCCCCTGCCGACACGGCATGCGGATTCATGTCATCAGCACACGGCCTCCGGAGCGCTTCAGACAGCCGAGCCGGACAGCCAACGGGTACTTATCAGACTCAGGCTGCTGCTCTGAACAGGCAGGCGAGCCGAAACGTCTGGATGCAGGCTCAGGCCGCACATAACGTTATGTGCAACTCCGCTAAGCTGGCCTGACATGACGACCTACACGTTCTTCAATCATGCGGGCGGCGTCGGCAAAACGTCTGCCACGCGTGATTTCGGGTATGAACTTGCCTCTCGCGGCCACCGGGTTCTGCTGGTGGACTTCGATCCCCAGGGCAACCTGACTTCCTTCCTCGGTGCGGACAAGTGGAAGCTCAGTCCCGAATCGACCCTCCTCGCCGCCCTGCTGGAAGACGATCCCAGCGCGGTGATCAGCCGCCTCCCGGAGACGATAGAGATTCACGGCCTGGACCTCTATCCCGCCACCATCGATCTCGCCATCGCCGAGGCGCAGTTGCTGGCCAAGATGGGCCGGGAGCGGCGGCTGAGCAATATCCTTTCCCAGTTGCCCCGTTCCTACGACTATGTCCTGGTGGATTCTCCGCCCAGCCTGGGGACCCTGACGGTCAATGCGCTTGTGGCTGCCGACGCCCTGATCACGCCGGTGGCCACCCGTTTCAAGGCCATTGACGGCCTGCCCGGTCTCACCCGGATGGTCAGCGAGTTGCGGTGGGTCAAACCCAGCCTGGGCTTCGCCGCATTCCTCCCCACCATGTATGACCAGCGCAACCGGCACGACACGGAGGTTCTCGAGACGATCCGGGAACAACTTGAGTCACTGGCACCCGTGCTGCCTGCGGTCCGCTACCGTGCAGCCGACCACAACGATGCCAGCATGAATGGGCAGCCCATCCAGATCTACAAACCCGGTAGTGAGGCGGCGAGGGACATGGCGCAGGCCGTCTCTACCTTTCTCGCTCTGAAGGGGGGTACCCAGTGAGCGCCAGAAAGGAGCGGCCAAAGCTTCAGATAGGTCCGCTAGACGCAGGAGGCCCGGGTGGGCTGATGGCGGGGTTCACCGGTGACAGCGTCGCGCATACGCAGACCGCGCTTCCTGTCGACGTCATCAGACCCCGTCCACATCAACCACGTCGGTCCTTTTCGACGGACACCCTAGAACGGTTGGCGGACAGCGTCCGGACACACGGTATCCTCCAGCCCCTGTCGGTCCACAGGACCGAGGACGGGCACTACGACCTGATTTCAGGTGAGCGGCGCCTCCGGGCCGCCCGTACGGCAGGCCTGACCGAGGTGCCCGTGAAAGTCTTCTCCGGCCTCACTGAGCGCCAGCTTCAACAACTGGCGGCGGTGGAGAATTTACAGAGAGAGGATCTCAACCCCGTCGACGAGGTCGACGCGGTGATGGACATCCTGTCGGCCGAACTCGGGCTTCCCCGCGAGCAGTTGACTCCTCTGCTGGAACGGTGGAAATCCCTGAAAATGCGCGATCCGGCGTTGGCCCGGGCCAACGAGGAGGAGCGGGCGGCCATCGACCGGATGGAAGCCCTCTTTCGAGGTCTCTCGCGGGGGGAATGGACCTCATTCGTGGCCAACCGCCTTCCGGTGCTCAGGCTTCCCCCCACGCTGCTCGACGCTGTTCGTGACGGCAGGCTGGAGTACACCAAGGCCATCGCCCTGCGGCGTGCCCCGGAAGCGCTGCGAGACACCCTGATGGCCTCTGCTGGAGAGCTGTCGGTCCAGCAGATTCGCCAGCGCGTCCGGAATGAGGGAGTGAGCGGGCGTGAGTCAGAGGACCTTGGGCAGGCCCTGAGGGAATTCCGGCGGACGGTAAAAGCGGAGCGTGTTGCCGCGTTGTCCACCGAGGACCAGACGAAACTGACCCGCCTGCTTAACCAGGCCATGGCCCTGCTCCCGCCAGAAACCGCGGGAAGTGGGAGAAAGCGTTAGGAGTGGCTAGGCCTGGCGATCTCAAGGCCGCCGCCGGACCCTTCTCAACTAGCGACACCCTTGCCGGAAGACATGCTTCACTCAGCACCCTCTGCTGCCAGTCGAAGTGGTGCGCTGTAGCGACACCTTTGCGGGAAAAACCGGGGATTCAGTGTGTGGGACGCGTCTGCAGGACGCCCCTGTAGTTTTTTACAGGAGCCCGCGATGGCGAAGAGGTCTGAAACCCCGAGTCTCCAGGACGAGCTGAACGTTGCCCGGTGCCGGGGCAACCCCATCGGGAGTTTGACCCACTAAAACTTGAGCAGTTCACAGCCAGTGTGCGGGAACGCGGCGTCTTGCAGCCGATTCTGGTGCGTCCAGTGGTCGGGCGGTAGGAGATTGTTCCCGGTGAACGGCGTTGGCGCGCGGCCATGCCTGCGGAGCTGCTGGAAGTGCTTGTTCTGGTGCGCGACAAGACGGTGGACGGGGCGCGGCCACTCGGCTTGTGGTCAGCGTCCCGGCTGAGCATCAGCCCCAGCTGCTGAGATTGGCCCAGGGGCCTTCCGTGAGAAATTGCGGCAGCGTATGCAGCAGCGTGCGACATTCTTTCACGCATCCTGTGACTCCAGCAGATGTTCATCCCACTGAGGCACGCGGTAGACCCGGGCAGAATTCAAACTCACGCGCCCGGTATGCTCCCGGCTCACCGGAATCACCGACGACACACCTGAGCGATCGCCGACGACACACCTGAGCGATTGGGCAAATTCCCGACGACACACCTGAGCGATTGGCTTGGTCGTCCCGACGACACACCTGAGCGATTTGAGGCCCGGGCAACGACACACCTGAGCGATTGCCGACGACACACCTGAGCGATTGCCGACGACACACCTGAGCGATTTGAGGCCCGGGCAACGACACACCTGAGCGATTGCCGACGACACACCTGAGCGATTGCCGACGACACACCTGAGCGA
>NZ_JACHFN010000013.1:95316-112823 GCF_014201885.1 Deinococcus budaensis
GCGATTGCGCCAAAATTCGCCGTCTGACACGAACAATTCGCAGGGACTGTTGATGATGATCATCATATCTTTTAATCAATATTCTTTTTTCAAAGAAGGTAGAATTCATCAATCAAGGGAGGCCCGTGTCGAAACCCAGTCGCTTCGACGAGTTGAACCTGTCCCGCCTCAACCTGATCTCGGCGGTCGACCAGGCAGAGGTCACGGAGTGGGACGTAACCTTCGAGAATCAGGGCCGGGTCGTCCGTGTCCGCTGCGAGGCGCTACCGAAATATGCGGTGCCTCATGGCCTGGATAGTGATGTCACGGCCGCCCTGCTCAATCTGTACATCGAACAGGGGGAATCGGAAGACGGGCGATTTGCGGTCAGCGCCACCACGCTGCTCAAGCTGTGCGGGTGGCACAACACCGGCAAGTACCACGCCACCCTGAGGCACTGCCTGGAGAGGCTGCATACCTCCTCCTACAGTGTGAGTGGGGGTTGGCGGGATCATCCCAAGGGGCGATGGACCCACGCCAAATTTCACTTCATCGAGTCACTCGATTTCTCGAGCGCCGACCAGTACGGGACCTTCGACGAGCGCACGGTCATCTCCGGTCGCCTCGCGGACGCGATTGTGGCGAGCATCCGCGGAGGCTATATCAAGCCGCTGGACACCGAGTTCATGCTCTCGCTGTCCCGGCCGCGTACCCGTGCGCTTTACAGGATTCTCGATGGAGCGCGTTTCGACCCTGACCATCCTGACCAGCCCCTCGACCAGCTGGAGGTCAACCTGATCGCGTGGGCGGAGCAGTGCAAGCTGCCGAGCACGGTTCCCGGCAACATCCGCCGTGCGCTGGCATCGCCACACGAAGAGCTGGTGAAAAGAGGGTACCTGCGGGCCGTCGCCATCACCGGGCGTGGAAAGGCGCAGGTGATCCGCTATGAGTTCGTGCGGGAGTTCACGCCCATGGACTCGGTGCTCGCCCGCCGATTCCGGAACTATGGCGTGGCAGACGGTGTGGCGCGCAAGCTCCTGCGTGAGCATGGCCGCGCTTTCTTGATCGAGTGCATGGACCGTTTTGATGCCCTCGTGCAGCGCGGGGTTCTGGTGGTGAGAAAGTCCAAGGCAGCCGCCCTGATGCACCTGATAGGTCATCCAGACGAATATCCCTACCCTGGAGTTGCATCCCCGGAACGTCTCCCCGCAGCTGGCAAGGAGATTTCGCTTAAGTCCTTGGAAAAGGCATCCCGGATGGAGCCGCTTCTCAATGTGCCGACCGTGGCCGATGAGTTGGCCGCTCTGCCGGTTGAACAGCAGGCAGAGAAGGTCGTAGCCCGGTTGAGCTTTCTCTACCGCAAGCGGTTGAACGCGGTTGATCTGGACAGCGTACGGCAGGCCATCCTGGAGGGGAGGGCCGCTGCGCCACAGGTGCTGGAAGAGGCCGTGGCTGCTCTGGCCCGCAATGAGCAGGACGTCTTCGTGCAGAGTCTCAAGTCCCAGTTGGAACGTGTCTAGGAGATCAGAACAGAGCGTCAACCCAGGAAGCGGTCGTGACCCTTGTGCCGGGATGAACACCACAGGAAACCGATTTGGTCTGCGTCGTCGCATCCTCGGTTGTTCGGTCGCCAGATGGGCCTTCAAGAGGTGACAACTCGGCTTGTCAGGGTATTTGCTAGGGTAAGGCTGTGATTGACATTCAGGCCGACTGGTCCGGAGGCATCGAGGCGCTGGTCGAGGAGGCCAACCGCTGGCTCGCCCGCCTGCTCCCGGTGGACCGGGCCTCCCGGCCCAAGGACGAGGTCAACCCCCGGCTGGTTCGGCACTACACCACCCAGGGCCTCCTGCCCGCTCCGCGGCGCGAGGGGAGGGACGCCCGGTACGGCCGGCTTCACCTGGTGGCCCTGCTGGCCCTGCGCCGCCTGATGGCCGATGGCCTGGGGGGCAAGGCGCTCACCGCCGCCGTAGCCGGGCAGGATGAGGCCACCCTGGAGCGTCTGGCCCTGGAGGGGGCCGTGGATCAGCAGGACGCACCGGACGCGGACGACAACGACGCGCTGCGCTACCTTCGGAACCTGTCGGCCCGGCAGCCCCTGAGGGGAAGGGGCAGGGCCGCATCGGCTCCACCACCGGCGGCCTTGCCTGAAGTGCTGTTTGAGTCGCCCCGGCGCGTGAGCCAGACGACCCGGGTGACGGTGCGGCCGGGGCTGGAGATGTACATCGCCAGCGAGTTCGAGTGGCCCCAGACGGCGTCGGAGTGGCGTGCGCTGCTGCGCGAACTCGGAACGACGCTCCGTGACGTACACCAGCCCCGGGAGTAGCTGTCAGCCACTGACGCGGGTAGGGGAGACCATCAGGCGAGCAGAGAAAGCGACGGTTCAAGTTGTTGACAACTTGAGATGTTGATGTATGCTCATAGCACAGACGAAGCCTGTCTGAGACGCCTGAATCACCGCCCCTCCGAGGTGGTGGCCGCCCTGCTCCCTACCTGGAGAACCGCCATGACTGACCTGCATGCCCAGACGCCCCGCATCGAACTGCTGCCCCTGAAGGCGGCCCTCCCGGCCGGACAGGCGACCGAGCTGACCATGCTGGCCCGAATCCACCCGGCCGCCCTGCCCGCGCAGCGCGGCCCGCGTCCGCCGCTGAACCTCTCCCTGGTCATCGACCGCAGCGGCAGCATGAGCGGTCACCCGCTGGCCATGGCCCGGCAGGCGGCGCAGGTCGGTCTGCGCAAGCTGGAGGCGCAGGACCGCGTCAGCATCGTGATCTTCGACGATGAGGTCGAGCTGCTGGTTCCCTCCCAGTCCGCCGAGAACAGGGAAGAGCTGTGCCGTCTGGTGGAGGGCATTACCGAAGGCGGGTCCACGGCCCTGTACGCAGGCTGGCTCGACGGGGCCATGCAGGTCGCCCAGCAGCTCGACCCGCAGGCGCTCAACCGGGTGCTGCTGTTGAGCGACGGCCACGCGAACGTCGGCAAGCGCCGCGTGCGGGAGATCGTGCCGGACGTCACGGGCCTCACGGGGCGCGGCGTGAGCACCAGCACCATCGGCCTGGGGACCGGGTACGACGAGGACCTCCTGCGCGGCATGGCGGTCGCGGGCGACGGGAACTTCGAGCATATCGAGGACCCGGAGCAGCTTCCCCGCTTCTTCGACGCCGAGTTCAGTGGCTTGGCGCGGACGACCGGGCATACGGTCAGCCTGGGGATCGAGCCGAACCCGGCACTGGGCAGCCTGCGCCAGGAGGTGCTCAACGACCTTCAGCGCAATGACCTGGGCCGCTATCAGCTTCCGAACCTGATCGCGGGTCAACCCCTCGAGGTCGTCCTGACGCTGCACGTTCCGGCCCAGCCCGAACAGGCGGACCTCGGCGTGACCCGTGTGCGCCTCGCCTGGACGGGGCGCGATGGGATTCGCCGCAAGGTGCGGGCGCAGCTCAACCTGCCGGTGCTGGCTCCGGAGGCGTACGCGCGGGTGCCGGAGAACGCACAGGTGGCGCTGGCACTGGAGTTGCAGCGCAATGCCCGCGCCAAGCGGGACGCGGTGAGCTGTCTGGACATGGGGGACGTGCAGGGGGCGCAGCTGCTCCTGCGGAGCCGTCGGGAGGCCTTCGGCATCGTGGCCGCCTTCGCCCCGCCCGCCGTGCGCCAGCAGGAACTGGGAGAGCTGGCGGACCTGGAACGGAACGCGGCCCGGGACGTCAATCTCGCCCGCAAGCGGGCCACAAGTCAGAACTTCGACCGCAGCCGCAGCAAGCGCTGAACGGCCAGGAACGCTTGAGGGCAGACACGTCATTCAGTGACGTGCCTGCCCCCGGTTCTGAACGTCACGCCATGACCCCTTCCCCAGGCACCCTGAAGTCAGGAGGTTTCCCATGCATGAGGTCGTCATCAGTGCCCACGCTGCCCAGCGCTACCGCGAGCGGTTTGCTGGCAATCTGAGCTGGACCGCCGTCCACCGGAGGCTGGTGCGGCTGCTGGCCCGCGCCCGGTTTCTCGAGGCCCAGCCGGGCGGCTCCCGGATTTACCGCCTGAGGGACATGCGCTTCGTTGTGGAGGGCGGTGTGCTCGTGACCGTCTACCGCCTGCACTACCGCGCCGTGCCCCCGGGGGAGGACCTGTGGTGCCTGGCAAGCTGAGGGGAAAGCCGCAAATGTGCGGGCACGGTCAGAGTGCGGCAGATAGGGTGGGCACGTGACCCGCCTGCTGCTGCATCACCCGGCGTCCAGCGTGCTGCTGGCGAGCCTGGGGGAACGCTTTCATCCCGGCCTGCTGCCGGTCGTGCCGAATGTGCAGGCGGGGCGCGATCTGCGCGGGAGCCTGCGGGGCGCGGGCCGGGCCATGACCCTGACGCAGTGGGCGCGGGAGGCCCTGCAGGAGGCTGGATGGACACC
The DNA here is from genome assembly GCF_014201885.1 of Deinococcus budaensis. Taxonomy (NCBI): domain Bacteria; kingdom Thermotogati; phylum Deinococcota; class Deinococci; order Deinococcales; family Deinococcaceae; genus Deinococcus; species Deinococcus budaensis. Next base: position 99,693 of record NZ_JACHFN010000013.1, read on the forward strand.
GCTGCGCCCCGGTGAACGTGAGGCGTTTTTCCGGGAGGCGCTCGGAGAGCTGTCCCTGGAGTACCTCGGGCCGCTGATAGACCGCCCGGGAACGCTGACGCGCCTCAGCAAGCTCGTCGGGGAGCTGCTGCGAGATCACCTGAACCCGGCGGCGCTGCTGGACGTGGCCTCTGACGCGCGGCAGCGGGACGTGGTGGCCATCTATGCCGCCTACGTCCGGCGTGCCCGGGCCGAGCGGCGCTTTGACCTGACCGGCACGGAGCACTTCGCGAGCAGCTTGCCCTCGCTTCGGCCGCGCGCGGCCGCGGTTCACGGCTTCGTCTACTTCGACGCGTCCCAGGTGGCGTTCCTGGAACGGGCATTGGCGGAGGGCTCGCTGGTGACCCTGCCGCTCGAACGGGGCGTGTCCGCCCTACGCCGCACCGAGGAAACCTTTCAGGCCCTGCGGGAGGCAGGCTTCGAGCCGGAGGTGATCTCAGGCCTTCCCAATCGCAACGGGGACCGCCTGGTGCACGCCTACCTGACCCGCACGCCGCTGCCGAACGGTGTGGCCAAAGCCGAGTTCGCGGAGGTCGAGGCGGAAGTCCGGGCCTGCCTGGGGCAGGTCCGGGCCTGGCTGGCCCAGGGCAGCCGGCCAGAACAGCTGGCCATCGTGGTCCGGCACGAGGCCACCTACCTCCCGACCCTGGCGGACATCGCGCGGGAGTACGCCCTGCCGCTGACCAGCGGGTTGCAGGTGCCGCTGCTGGAGACGCCCCTGGGCGGCGTGGTGCAGGCGTGGGTCGACGCACACTCCCGGAACTGGACCTACCCCGCGGTGAGGCGCCTGCTGACCCTGCCGCTGCTGCGCCCGCCGTTCGATGCCCTGCGGCAGGCCAGACGCCTGCAGCCCGCCTGCCCCCCCGGTCTGGACGCGTGGGGAGACCTCGGCTGGCTGGCCCTGCCTGCGCAGACCTCCTGGCGGGCGGGCGTAGAGACCTTGCAACGGCTGATCACCGAGTTGGGCGTCCGTGACCGCTGCAAGCGGGATCCGGTGCTGAACGTGGCGCTGCGGACCCTGGTCGACCGCCTGGGTGCCGAAGCCCGCCGGGAGGAGAGCTGTTCCCGTGAGGAATTGCTGGGTCTGGTCACCCTCGTGTTGCGGACAGCCACCGTCCCGGCGCTGCTGGGGCGCAGCGGTGTGCGGGTGGCCAACCCCATCGCGGCGCTCGGACGGCGCTTCGATCACGTCTGGGTCCTGGGCCTCTCCGACGGTCTTTTCCCGGTGCGCCCCAGCGACGATCCCCTGATCGACAGCGCGGTGCGGGCCCAGTGGCGGGAGGCGGGCGTGCATCTTCCCGACGTGACCAGTCTCGCCACCGTGCAGGAGGCGCTGTTCCTGGGAGCGGTGGCCGGGGCGTGGTCGGACATCGTCCTGAGCCGGCCCCGGCGGGACGCGGGCGGGCGGGCGTTGCGCGCGAGTCCCTACTGGTTGCGGCTGGGCCCGGCACCGCACCCGGCCGCACTGCCCTACGGCTCCGAGGCCGAGCGCGACCTCGCCGCGGCCCTGACCGGGGACGTGTCCGGGTCCGTGCTGGCCCGGCAGGCCACCGAGGTCGCGCGGGCAGGTGGCCTGACGGGGCCGTACCAGGGACAGCTGGCAGAGGGCATCGACGTGAACGGACGACGCTGGAGTCCCTCGCAACTGCACGCGGTGGGCGCCTGCCGCTTCCGCTGGTTCACGCAGAAGCTGCTGGGGCTGGAGGAGGGTCTTGACCCGGAGGCCGATGAGGACCGGCGCGTCACGGGCACCCTGGTGCACGCCGCGCTGGAGGGGGCCCTGCGGGGCTGGGCCCCGGGGGACGCGCCGGACGTGCTCGCGGAGCGCGCGGAAGCGGCCCTGCACCGGGCCGAACGTGACCTGCGCCGGGTGGGGACCCTGCGTCCTGGGCCGCTCTGGCCGGTGCAGTTCGAGGAGATCCGCCGCACGGTCCTGAAAGCGCTGCGGAGCGACGCGTTCCTGCCGCCCGGCTGGCGGCCCCGGTCCCCCGAGCAGGATCAGGAGTTCACGCTGGAGGTCGGCCCCCACGTCTACCGGTTCCGCGGCATCGTGGACCGGGTGGACGAGACGCCGGACGGCCTCACCGTCACGGATTACAAGACGGGGTCATACATCAGCCGGGTGGTGCAGGGCGGTGTGATGAATCTGGAGGTGCAGCTCCCGCTGTACCTGCACGCCACCGGCGCGGTGAGCGGGCGCTACCTCAGCGTGGAGGGGGGCAAGGTGCTGAAGATGGCAGGGCGCGCGGCGGAGGGTGGGCGCGGCAAATACGAGTGGGCCGAGCATCAGGCGCAGGTCCAGGCCTTCTTGCAGGACCTGGGCGACGCGCTCACAGCCGGAAACGTCGCGCCCAACCCGGACACGCGGCGGGAGGCCTGCGGCTACTGCGGTGTGAGGTCGGTGTGCCGCGACGCGGGCGGGGCGGGGGAGGTGGGCGCGTGACCACGGTCCAGGGACATACCTTCACCGAGGCCCAGGCCCGGGCCATCTTCAGCGAGGGCAGCGTCGCGATCTCGGCGGGCGCCGGAAGCGGAAAGACGCGCGTGCTGGCCGAGCGCATCCTGAATTTCCTCGTGCGGGGCGTGCGGCCCGCGCAGATCGTGGCCGTGACCTTCACCGAGGCGGCGGCCGCCGAGCTGCGCGAGCGCGTCACTGCCGTGGTGGAGCGCCGCGCTGAGGCGGAGGGGGGGCCGTGGCCGGACCTGGTCACCGAACTTCCCCTGATGCAGGTCAGCACCATCCACGGGTTGTGTGGGCGCGTGGCGCGCGAGCATCCGGTGGAGAGCGGGGCGGGCCTGGGCTTCACGGTGCTCGACGAGCGGGAGGCCCAGGCGTGGCTGGACGAGCACCTGGGTCCGGTGCTCGCCGAGCTGCTGGACGGTGAGATGGACACCCTGCTGGCCGTGCCGGGCCAGATCCGCCGCGCGGTGCTGGAGGCCCTGCTGAATGACCCGGCTTCCGCCCGGGAAGCGCTGCGCGTGGCCGCCTCCGCCCGCCAGGTGGACCCCCTGGAACGGGCGCGGCGGGCGTGGGAGGGCGCGTTGCCGCAGTGGCAGGCGGCCGTCGCGGCGCTGGAAGGGACCTCCGGGCCGCGCGGGGACGTGCTGGAGGAGATGCGGGCCCGGGCCGTGACGCTGGGCCGTGACGCGCCCCTGCTGGGGCCAGGCCTGCTGGCCGTGCGGGAGGTGCTGCGGGAGCATTCGGGCCGCATTGGGAGGGGCTGGACCGCCACGGCGAAGCAACAGGTCAACGCGGCGCTGGGCGTGATCAAGGGTCTCGCAGCGCGGGACGACCTTGCGGGGATCCCTGGCGAGGCCACCGCCGCGCACGACCGGGCGGTGCTCGCGCTGGAGCGGCTCTTTGACCATCTGACGCGGCGGTTCGCGGCCCTCAAGGCCGGGGCAGAGGTCGCCACCTTCGCCGACCTGGAGACCTTTGCGGACGCGGCGCTCGCGCATGGGCACGTGCGGGCCCACTACGCCCGGCGCTGGACCCATCTGCTCATCGACGAGGCGCAGGACACCAACCCGGTGCAGTGGCGCATCCTCTCCGCCCTGGCGGGGGCGAGCGTCAACCTCACGGTGGTGGGGGACGAGAAGCAGTCCATCTACGCCTTCCGGCGGGCGGACGTTCAGGTGTTCCGCGCGGCCCAGGACGAGGTGCAGGCCCGCCATGGACAGGTGATTCCCATGGGGACGTCGTTCCGCACCCATGCGGCGCTCGTGCAGGTGATCAACGCCTTTTTCGCCTCGCTGATGGCTGGGCCGGACGGGGCGCGGCCCACGGCCGCACGGTTCGAACCGCTGACCGCGCACCGGACCAGCTCTCCGCTCGGAGAAGGCGCGCCCTGCGCCGAGGTGTATGACATTCACGCGCAGGACGTCGGAGCTGCGCGGGCCGCCGAAGCCCAGCTGCTCGCCACGCGGATCCAGGACCTGCTCTACGCGGGGACGCCGGTGCATGACCGCGCCCTGGGGGAGACGCGCCCGCTGAGACTCGGGGACGTGGCCGTCCTCTTCCGGGCGCGGACCCACCTGAAGACCTATGAGCAGGCCCTGGCTGCCGCGGGCGTGCCCTACGCCGTGCATGGGGGCCGTGGCCTGTACGGCCGCCCCGAGGTGCGGGACGCCGCGGGGCTCCTGCACCTGCTGGCCGACCCCAGCCGTGACATTCCGCTGGCCGCCTTCCTGCGGGGGCCGCACGTGTGCCTGACCGACCAGCAGTTGCTGGACATCGCCCGGCTGCGCGAACCCGGAGAGAGCCTCTGGGACGCGGCGCGGCGCTCGGGAGAACCGGCAGTGCAGCAGGCGGTGGCCTGGATCCACGGCTGGCGCGAGGCGAGCGTCACCCTCAGCGCCTCGCAGCTGCTGATGGAGGCCGACCAGGTCACCGGGGCGGCGCTGGTGCATGCGGCGATGCCGGACGGGCCGCGCCGCGTGGCGAACCTGGTGCGCTTTCAGGCCTTGCTGCGCTCCTGGGCACAGCAGGGCCTGCGGGACGTGGTGCGGGTGGCCGGGCACCTTGAGGAGCTCGAGCGCCTCGGCGCGCAGGAGGCCGAGGCGGTGAGTCCTTCTCCCGACGCTGTCCAGCTCATGACCATTCACGGGTCCAAAGGCCTGGAATTTCCGGTCGTGATCGTGGCTGACGTGCTGAACCCGGGAGGAGGCCCGCCGCCGAAAGTGCGCTTCGACGCGTCGGCCGGTGTGGCCCTGCGGTTGCCGGACGTGGAGGAGGATCTCCCGGACTGGGAGGCGCTGGAGGCCCTGGCCAAGGAGCGCGACCTCAGCGAGGGCGAGCGGGTCACCTACGTGGCCCTGACCCGGGCAGCGGATCTGCTGATCTTGCTGGCGCCCGGCAACCTCGGCCCGGCCGCCCGGGGCCGTTTCGAGACTTTCGTGGCGCACCTACCGGCGCAGGGCGTGACCGTGAGCTACGCGGAGGCGGCGGATGTCCGTGCGCCTCGCCCCCTGCCGCCCCTCGCGGGGTCCGGACGTGTTCGGGTCGACGTGCAGACGGGTCCGGGCGTGATTCTGCCAGGAACCCTGCCCGTGACCAGCCTGGCCACCTACCTCCAGTGCCCGCGCCTGTTCGCGTACCGGCACCTCGAAGGCCGCGAAGGGCTGGTGAGCCTATGGAGCGAGCGGGAAGCGGCTGAGCGCAGCAACACGGAAGGCCGCCTCGCCGGACGCCAGATTGGCGACGCGGTGCACCGCGCCCTGGAACACGGCTGGGACCGCCAGATGATGCGCGAGCGCTTCGGGTATTTCGCGCCTGCCGACTTCCAGACGGTCGTGACCCTGGTGGAGGCGATGGCGGGCGAGGCCTTTGCCGGAGTGCGGGATCGCCCCTTCGAGCGCGAGAAGGCCATCCAGGTGCCGGTGGGCACCCTGACGTTGGAGGGGATCGTCGATGCGTTCGACCCACAGGGTGGGTTGGTCCTGGACTACAAGACCGACCGCCAGATGGTTCCCGAACATCACCTGCCGCAGCTGGCGCTCTACGCACATCACCTGGGAGCGCGGGAGGCGGCCCTCGCGTACCTGCGTCACGAAACCCTGCACCGGTTGACCGAAGCGGACTTGCGCCGGGGCCTCGCCCTGGTGCGAGACACCGTATCCCGGCTGGAAGCCCTGGACTTCGCCCCGACCCCCTCCGCGTCTGCCTGCCGCTTCTGTGCTTTTCGGGGCGTGTGTGACGCAGCCTTCAAGGAGACCCCATGACCGAGTCCACCCGTGACCTGACCGCAGTTCCGGACCTCATTCCGACTCCCTACGCCTCGGCCGTACTGGACTTTCTGGCGGAGGAGGGCTTCCGGCCGCAGCTGGACGAGGACGGTGACGTCTTCTTCAAGTACGAGGGCGGCACCTACATGGTCATCACCAGCAGCGACGAGCCGACCGTGCTGACGCTGGTGTTGCCGTACTTCTGGCCGCTCGACGACGCGGCCGAGCGGACCCGGGCGCTGGAGGCGGCCATGTTTGCCCACCGCCAGGTCCGGATCGGGCGGGTGACCGTGCTGGAGAACAACGTCACCGCCAGCGTGAACGCCTACCTGCCGGACGGGGACAGCTTCCGGGCGGTGCTGTTGAGCAGCCTCGACGGCCTGAAGTACCTCAGCCTGAAGTTCAGGGAGCACATGCACGCCCAGCTGGAGAACTGAGGCGTGACGGCCACCACCAAGACCGAGCGGATTCTTGACCTCCTGGAACTGCTGGGTGACGGCGAGTGCAGTGCCCGCGACCTGGTGCGGCGGCTGGGCCTGCCCGGGAACCAGCTTCGCAGCGTGCAGCGCGACCTGCGGACGCTGATCGACCGGAACGTGCTGGAGGTGGCCCCGTCCGGCCGCTACCGCCGCCCCGTGGGGGTCAGCAGCCTCAACCCGGTGGAGGCCCTTGCGGTGTACTCAGCGACCCGGATGCTGTATCACCACGCGGCGGAGTACAACGAGCACTACCTGAGGGCGATGGACAAGCTCGCCCGGCAACTGCCGGAACGGGCGCGGCGGGTGGCGACCCTCGCGAGCGAGGCGTACCGGAACAAGCCCAACGCGGGCGGCTCACGAACCTTCGAACTGGTCGCGCAGGCCTGGCTGGAGGGGCGGGTGCTGCGCTTCGAGTACCACTCGCTTCAGAAGGTCTCGGCGGTCGAGCTGGTGATCTACTTCATCGAACTCAGTCCGCAGAACCGCCAGGCCTACGCCATCGGGGTCAACCGGTTGAAGGGGGGAGACAGGCCTTTCGTCTTCCGGCTCTCCCGGATGCGTGACGCTACGCTGCTCAGTGACGAGGGTGAGATCCCGGAAGACTTCCATCCTCTGAAGTTCCTGTCCAATGCCTGGGGAATCATGACCGGTGACCCGGTGCAGGTAGAGCTGTTCTTCTCCCCGGCGGTGCGCGAGCGGGTAGGGGAGACCCACCTGGGGGACGGCGCGGAGGTGAGGGTGCTGGCAAGCGGCCACACCCGCGTGGTCCTGACCGTGGGCGGTTGGAAGGAACTGATCCCCTGGATCCTGGGCTGGGGCGGCGAGGTCGAGGTGCTGGAACCGCCCGACCTTCGGGAAGCGGTGGCGCGGGGGCACCGCGCAGGGGCGGAAGTGCACACTTCTGGCGCACCACAAGGAGATGAACGTTGAAACTGATTCGGAATCAGGGCGCGGATACGGTCCTGAACGCCTGGCAGGCCGCCGGGCATGCGGTGTCCCCCCAGAAACTTGCTCTGGCCACGTCCAACCTTTCCCTCTTCGGTCTGCAGGAGGCCTGGACTGATCTCAACAGCACCGCACAGCGGCAGCTGATCATCCCGGCGGACCTTGGGGCGCTGGGCCTGTTCGGCGACGAAGTGGACCGCACCCGCCGGGGTCGCCTCAATCTGCCCCTGCTGGCGCGGCGGTTCGCGCAGTGGTTGGAGGGCACGGAGGTGCGCTTCGCCGCGGGACCCGTCCCGCAGAGCCTGATCGCCCTCCATGGTCAGGGCGGCGCTCAGGTGTTCGCGGGGCAGTGTGCGCTGACCACCGAGGGCCTGGGCAGCGTGCCAGGAAATCCGCTGGCGCTTATTCAGGCGTCGAGTTCGCCGGAGGAAGCGGGGCTGCTGGCCGCGTGGTTCGAGGCCCTGTGGGGGGCCTTCCCAGCACGTCCGGAGGTCAAGCAGGCGCTGCTGGCCCATCTGCGCGAGCTGGCCCAGCCGAACGTGCCTGACCGCCTGTACCACGCCGTGCTCTACGGGGTCTTCAAGGATCTGGGCGGGGAACTGGACGAGGAGCGCATCGTTCGCAGCGGCACGGGTATCAAGGAAACGGAAGTCTGGAAGAAACTCTTCCGGTTCCAGCGGGACGGCGTGATCGGCGTGATCGACAAGCTCGAGCGCCTGGGCGGCTGCATCGTGGCGGACAGTGTGGGGCTGGGAAAGACATTCACGGCGTTGGCGGTCATCAAGTACTACGAACTGCGCAATGACCGCGTGCTGGTGCTGGCCCCCAAGCGGCTGCGGGACAACTGGACGCTGTACAAGGCCAACGACGTGCGTAATCCCCTGGCAGCGGACCGGCTGCACTACGACGTCTTGAACCACACTGACCTCTCGCGGGAGCGCGGTCAGAGCGGTGAAATCGACCTTGCACACGTGAACTGGGGCAACTACGACCTGGTGGTTATCGACGAGTCACACAACTTTCGCAATAAAGCCGCCGTCAACACCCGGGTCACACGGTACTCGCGCCTGATGGAGCAGATCATCCAGTCCGGTGTGAAGACCCGGGTGCTGATGCTCTCGGCCACGCCAGTCAACAACCGCCTCGCGGACCTGAAGAATCAGATCGCCTTCGTGACGGAAGGGGAAGATGACGCGCTGGCGACCCACGGCATTTCCAGCGTGGAGGGCACCACCCGGCGTGCACAACTCCAGTTCAACGCATGGCAGCGCCTCCCAGAAGAAGAGCGCACACCCGCAAAACTCACCGAGATGCTGGGCTTCGACTACTTCCGGCTCCTGGACCTGCTGACCATCGCCCGGTCCCGCAAGCACATCGTGCGTTATTACGGCACGGCAGACACTGGCAAGTTCCCGGAACGACTGCCGCCCGTCAACGTGAAGGCGGGTGTAGACCGCAGGGGACAGTTCCCGGCCATTCAGGACATCAACACGGAGATCCGGAAGCTGAGCCTGGCGGCGTACGCCCCCATGAAGTACCTGCTCTCTGGCAAGCAGGAGGAGTACGAGCGGCGCTACCTCACCCGCATGGATCAGTCCAAGTACGGCAAGGTTTTCCGGCAGTCCGACCGCGAGCAGAACCTGATTCACCTGCTGCGGGTGAATCTCCTCAAGCGCATGGAGAGCGCCGTGCATTCTTTCATGCTCACGTTGGAGCGGCAGCTCGCGGACGTGGAGCGCACGATTGCCCGGCTGGACGCCTTTGATTTGCGGCAGGCGGACGCCCCCGACATCAGCGAACCCAGCATCGAGGATCTCGCCGAGGACGACCCCATCCTGGAAACGCAGGGCGTGGGCCGAGAGGTGAAGGTGCTGCTCGCCGACATGGACCGCCGCCGCTGGCGGCAGGACCTGGAGGAGGACCGCTCGCGCCTCACGGCCCTGTGGGAAAACGCCCGGCAGGTGCTGCCCGCGCAGGACGAGAAGCTGGCCCTGCTGCGGCAGGTGATCGAGAGCAAGCTCCGGCAGCCCCTCAACGCCGGGAACCGCAAGGTCATCGTGTTCACGGCCTTTGCCGACACCGCCAAGTACCTCTATGGGCAACTGGCGGACTGGGCCTTGAAGGAACACGGCCTGCACGCGGCCCTGGTTACAGGTTCCGGCAGCAACCGCAGCACCCTGCCAGGTCTACGCACGGACCTCGCAGGCATCCTCACCGCCTTCAGCCCGCGCAGCAAGGGCCGCCCGGCGGAACTGAGTGGAGAAGGGGAGCTGGACCTCCTGATCGCCACCGACTGCATCAGCGAGGGGCAGAACCTGCAGGACTGCGACCTGCTGGTGAACTACGACATCCACTGGAATCCGGTGCGCATCATTCAGCGCTTCGGACGGATCGACCGCATCGGCAGCCCGAACGACCGGATTCAACTGGTGAACTTCTGGCCGAACATGGAACTCGACGAGTACATCAACCTGGAAAGCCGAGTGTCGGGCCGCATGATGCTGCTCGACATCTCCGCGACCGGTGAAGAAAATCTGATCGAGACGCAGGCCGGGAACGTGATGAACGACCTGGAGTACCGCCGCAAGCAACTGCTGCAACTTCAGAGCGCTGTGGTGGACATCGAGGATCTCAGCAGCGGCCTGAGCCTGACCGACCTGACGCTGAACGACTTCCGGGTGGATCTGACCACCTACCTGGCCGGGCATCCGGGGGAGGCCGAGCGCTTCGACGCGTTGCCACCGGCCGTCTTCGCTCCGGTGTTCGCGGACGCGCAGATTCCGTCTGGCACCCTGTTCTGCTTGAAGGCGGTGACCGAGCGGTCCCTGAAGGCGGCGCGCGACTATCCCCTCTCGCCGCACTACCTGATTCACGTGGGGGAAGATGGCGCGGCCCTGCTGCCCCCCACGCAGGCCAAGCACGCGCTGGACCGGCTAAGGAAGCTCTGCGCCGGGCAGGAACGTGACCCGGAGGCCGAGCGGCAGTTTGACCGCCTGACCAGGGGGGGAGAGCGCATGGAGGTCCTTCAGAAGCAGCTCAGTGCCGCCCTGACCGCCATCACGGGCAAGGCCGAGGAACGCGCCGCCGCCAGCCTCTTCAGCCTGGGCGGGACGCAGACGGGCAAGGGGAGCGCGGCGGGCCTGAAGGACTTCGAGGTGGTGGCCTACCTCGCCATCCTGCCCGCTTCGGGGGGCAAGGCTTGAAGCCTGCTGAGATTCTGGACCACCTGCGCCTGCCGGACACGGCCCTGGCCGACCAGCGCATTCCCAAGCGGCTGCTGCTGGAGCACGGTACGCCCACCGCCGCCGACAAGCGGCTGATCGAGGCCCACGTCGCCGGGCTGCACTGGAATGCCGTGCTGAGGCCGGACACCGTGGCGATTCCGGCCCACAGCGACGCGGCCCACGAGTACAGCGAGGTCCACGTGCTGACCCTGACGACGCGCGACCTGACGTGGCCGAGCGCCAAAGCCGCCCGCCTACGCGAGCTGGTTCACCGCGCCATTCCCTATCCCCTGCTGCTGCTGGAGGCCGCACTGGAAGACAGCGCGGAGCAGACCGGGCTGAGCCTCGCGCACAAGCGGCGCTCACAGGCCACAGCGGGCGAGGTAGTGCTGGAGGGCGAGGTGCTGCCCGTCCCCCTGAGCGCCTCACCCTACCTCAGCGCCTGTCTACCTCAACTGGCCCTGGACGTGCGGGCTTTTGCCCACCTGCGCGACCTCTACCGCCACTGGGAGAGCGCCGCTGTCGCCCTGCTGGTGGCTCCCGTGACCGGGCAGTACCACTTGGACCCCGACCCCACCACGCTGCGGGCGAGGCTGCATGACCATGACCGCCTGACCCGCGAAATGGGCACTCTGCGGAGTGCCGCCACCCGTGAGAAAGCCCTCTCGCGCCGGGCAGAACTGAACCTGAAGATTCAGGCTCTGACACGCGAGAGAGCCCAACTGGAGGAACAGATGCTAGACTGGCCTGGCTAGGCCAACACAGGGCAGAGGTGGAGCATATGCAAACCGTCAATCTGTACGACGCCAAGAACAGGCTCAGTCAACTGGTCAACGCCGCCGAGGGGGGCGAGGTCATCATCGTGGCGCGGAATGGCAAGCCCGCCGCCAAGCTGGTGCCGCTGGACTACGGCGAGCGGCGGGAGTGGAGTCCGGCGGTTCAGGCCTTTCTGGGGCAAGCCGACGCCTATGACCCCACCGCCTTTACCGTGGACCGCAGCGACCTGCCGGAAGCTCAGGAGCGGGACCTGTTTTGACGCGGTTCCTGCTGGATACCAACGTCATCAGTGACCTGTTCCGGGGACATGCGGAAGTCATGGCCGGGTTCCGACGCCACGCGCCGCAGGACCTCGGCATCAGCACCCTGACCGTCATGGAGATCGAGTACGGCATGGAGCGTCAGCCGCAGGCCCGGAAAAAGTTCGGGGAACTCTGGGAGGGGCTACAGGCCGACCTCACGCTCCTGCCCTTCGAGGCTCCCGACGCCCGGCACACTGCCCAGATTCGCGCGGCCCTAGCCGCCGCCGGAACGCCTATCGGCCCCTTTGACCTGCAACTGGCCGGAACCGCCCGCGCCCGCCGCCTCACCCTGATCACCCATAACACTGCCGAGTTCGCCCGCGTTCCTGACCTGAAGTGGCAGGACTGGCGCACCGACTGACCCGCCGCGTCCCCCGACCACCGGAGAACTCATGCAACGACTGACCGCCGACCGACCCGAAACGCAGAGCCTGGACGGGATTACCCAGAACCTCACCCGCCTGCAAGACCTGTTCCCGGAAGCCTTCACCGAGGGCCGCCTGGACTTTGACGTCTTGCGTGGATTGTTGGGTGACCAGATCGACGACCGCCCCGAGAAGTACGGCCTGAGCTGGAATGGCAAGGCCCGCGCTCGCCGCCACGCCCTGACGCCCACCCGCGCCACGTTGCGCCCTGACCGGGAATGCAGCGTGGACTGGGACGGCACCGGGAACCTGATGATCGAGGGTGACAATCTGGAAGTGCTGAAACTGCTTCAGCGGAGCTACGCGGGCAAGGTGAAGCTGATTTACATTGACCCGCCGTACAACACGGGCAAGGACTTCGTGTACCCCGACGACTACACCGACAGCCTGCGGAACTATCGGGAACTGACCGGTCAACTGGAAGAAGGCCGCCGCGTGAGCAGCAACACGGAAAGCAGCGGAAGGTTCCACACCGACTGGCTGAACATGATGTACCCAAGGTTGAAGTTGGCGCGGGAGTTGTTACGGGATGACGGAGCAATTCTAATCAGTATTGGTGATGAAGAAGTAGGCAATACACGCGCTGTACTAGATGAGGTTTTTGGCCAAGAAAACCTATCTGGAATAATGGTCATCACTCGCTCAGAGGGTGGAGGCTTAGCGAGTCAAATGATTAAGGGACATGATTATTTATTCGTATACGCTAAGAACATCTCAAGTTTTCGACCCCTGAGAAGACCGAAAGATATTCGCGGTGAAATTGTAGAGGTAGAAGGAAAAACATACTGGATTGAAGAAGATTGGCTCAGGCGTGAGTTCGGTAAGTACGGCACTTGTGAATATGATGAAATCATTCATTATCACGGCGATCGGAAGAAGAAGGAAATCGACGATGGAATACATGAAGGTATTTACAGACTAATAAATAAAAAAGATGGAAGAATAATTGTTGGACGTCTTCGTGATGTAGAGCAGGACTCTTCAAAGCTCTATAGCATTCAGAAGCACCTAAATTCTAAAGCGTCGGATGATTTGGAGCCGCTAGAAATGGGGGTTGCCTTTAGCTATCCCAAGCCCACCTCTTTGATAAAGGAAGTTGTGCTAGGAGGTTCGTTTTTCTCCTCTCTAGGGGTCAAAAGTCAGGGTGAGGTATGAGAAGTCGGCTCCTGTACGGTGTTTTCTGCGATGAAGAACACCCGGAGCCGACCCCCTCAAT
>NZ_JACHFN010000014.1 GCF_014201885.1 Deinococcus budaensis
CCGCAAGGCAGGCGTCTAGACTGTGGTTCATGACTGGGGTGAAGTCGTAACAAGGTAACTGTACCGGAAGGTGCGGTTGGATCACCTCCTTTCTACTCGCTCCGCACTTCTTCCCATCGCCGCTTCTGCGGCCCTGCACGCATCTGCCCTGCACCCCCCACCTCCGTGGGGGGTGCGCGCTTTGTTGCTCCGAAGCGCTGCGACGCGGGAGGCCGGGCTGACAGCCTCCCGCACCGTTGCTTCAGTTGGGTGTCTCGTCCCAGGCGTGGCCGAGCAGCTTTTGCACGTCCTGGGCGCATTGGTCTTCCAGTCCCCGGACCTCTTGCTCAAGCAGACGGATGGCGCGGCGAAAGGCCTGACGGTCCAGATCGGGCAGGCCGCGTTCGATGTTCCAGCGGCGCAGCTCGCAGGTCAGGGTCGCGAGTTCGTAGGGGTCGGCGCCAACCAGAATCTCGGTCACGCGGCGGTGCCGGGCGGCCCACTGGCGCGGCAGATTCAGCTCCTGACCCACTTGAAGCCGCTTGAGCAGGTGGGGCATATCTGCTGTGGTCAGGGCGGCGCGCATCCCGGCCCCCTCGGGAGCGGCCACCGGCACGAAAGCGCGGCTGGCCGTGTTGGGGAACTCGATCTGGTAGTAGGCGTGGCTTTCCCCGGCGACGGGGCGCTGACAGGTGCCGCACACCACGCCGATACCGTAGGGGGGAAGAACGACGCGGTCGCCAGGCTGGAAGGAAGAACTTTTCACCGGGATCACCTCTGCTGCCAGAACGGAAAGAGCGGTGGAAGCAAGCGTGGCCGCCTGATACGGCCTCGGGTGGGCGGGTCGCCCTGGGTCCGGAATCCGAGGCTCCGCCTCCGAACGCCAGCGGCCCAGCACAAGGCTGGGCCGCAGAGGTTCAGGAGGAGAGGGGCGGAAAAGCCCTGGCGAGACGGGGAGCCTGCTTGAAGCACCTGTTTCGCATGATTCTCACTTTAGCAGCCTTGTGTGAGTGCTGTATCTCAAGGGCGCTGCGGGTGACGGGGGGTCGCGCCGCCTCAGAGACCAGGGTCAGTGGGGGAGGCCGCGGGAGGCGTGGGCGCGGCCAATCCCAGCCACGCGTCCAGGCTGAGGGCCAGCAACGCGGACAGGACGGCCCCGGCCAGAACCAGGCCGGTGTTCTGCTGCGACAGGCCATTGATGATCGGCTCGCCCAGCCCCCCTGCCCCCAGCGCTGCCCCCACGGTTGCGGTGCCCACGTTGTAGACGGCGCTGGTCCGGACGCCTGCCAGCAAGGCCGGCCGGGCCAGCGGCAGCTCGATGCGGCGCAGCCGCTGGGACGGGGTCATGCCCATGCCGCGCGCCGCGTCCAGCACGCCCCGGTCCACGGCCAGCAGGCCCGCGATCCCGCTGCTGACAACCGGCACCAGCCCGTAGGCCAGCAGCCCGAGCAGCGTGGGGGGCCAGCCGAAGCCCAGCACCGGCACCGCGAGCGCGAGCACCGCGAAGGTCGGGACCGTCTGTCCCAGGCCCACCAGGCTCTCGGTGAGGTGGCGCAGCGCCTCGCGGCCGGGCCGCGTGACGGCGACGGCGAGCGGCACGCCCAGCAGCGCGGCGCCCAGCGTGGCGGCGGCCACCAGACCCAGGTGGATGAGCGTGAGGCGCCACAGCGGGGGGTCAAAGCCCAGCAGCTCGCCCGCCGACAGTGGCTGCACCAGCCGGGGCAGCACGCCGGGCAGCAGGCAGACCAGCAGCAGCAGCGGCCACAGCAGGGCCTCCCAGGCCCGGGCGCGGGGCAGGAGACGCCCGGACAGGCGGGCGGTCACGCTCCGGCCTCGGCGGCGCGCAGGTCGGCCCAGCTCAGGACTCCCAGGGGGACCCCCTCCCGCGTCACGGCCAGGCGGTCACGGCCCTCGCGCAGCATCACGCCCAGGGCGCTGCGGGCGTCGAGACTGGCCTCGATGGTGGGCAGGCCCGCCGGGTCGCCGGGCCGCGCGAACTCGGCGGCCTGGCGTCCAGCAAGCTGGCGCAGCGCCGCGTCCTCGCCCAGGAACTGGCGCACGAACCCGCTGGCCGGGCGGTGGATCAGGTCGCCCGGTGTGCCGAACTGCGCGAGGCGGCCTCCTTGCATCAGCGCGATCCGGTCTCCGAGCCGCAGCGCCTCGTCGATGTCGTGGGTGACCAGCACGACCGTCTTGCCCAGCCGCCGCTGGATTTCCCGGAAGGCGTCTTGCAGCGCGTCGCGGGCCAGGGGATCAAGCGCTCCGAACGGTTCGTCCATCAGCAAGACGGGCGGGTCGGCGGCCAGGGCGCGGGCCACCCCCACCCGCTGCGCCTGCCCGCCCGACAGCTCGCCCGGCCGCTTGGCGCGGTAGAGGGCTGGGTCGAGGCCCACCAGTTCCAGCAGCTCGTCCACCCGCCGGGCGGTGTCGCGGCGGCCTTTGCCCAGCAGTTCGGGGACGGTCGCCACGTTCTGCGCCACCGTCAGGTGCGGAAAGAGGCCGATCTGCTGAATCACGTACCCGATGCCGCGCCGCAGCGTCTCGGGCCGCAGCGCGCGGGTGTCCTGGCCGCCCAGCAGAATGCGGCCCGCGCTCGGCTCGGTCAGGCGGTTGATCATCCGCAGGGTGGTCGTCTTGCCGCAGCCTGAGGGGCCGAGCAGCGCCGTGACCGCGCCCTCGGGAAAGGTCAGGTTGAGGTCCTGCACGGCGTAGGCCTCGCCGTAGCGCTTGTCCAGCCCCTGAAGTTCGATCATGCGGCCCTCCCCAGCCAGCGGCCCAGCAGCGTCTCCAGCCGGCGCAGCGCCGCGTCCACGCCCAGCGCCAGCAGCGCGGCGGGCACGGCGCCCAGCAAAATGAGGTCGCTGGCCGCGCTTTGCAGCCCCTTGAAGATGTAGCTGCCCAACCCGCCCGCTCCGATCAGCGCGGCGACGGCAGCCACCCCCACCAGCAGCACCGCCGCCTGCCGCACCCCGCTGAGCCACACCGGCAGCGCCAGCGGAAGCTGCACCCGCCAGAACAGCTGCCTCCGGGTCATACCCATGCCGCGCGCGGCGTCGAGCGCTCCCGGCGCCACGCCGTGCAGGGCCACCACGCCGTTGCGGACCACCGGCAACAGCGCGTAGAGCGTCATGGCGGTGAGGGCGGGAGCAGTCCCGATACCGCCCAGGCCCGCCGCGCGCAGCGCCGGGAAGGCGTCCGCCAGCGCCGAGAGCGGCGCGATCAGCAGCCCCAGCAGCGCGAGGCTGGGCAAAGTCTGGACCGCCGAGGCCAGCCCCAGCACCGCTCCCGCGACCCGCCGGCGCCCGGCGGCCCACACCGCCAGCGGCACACCCAGCGCCAGCGCCAGCCCCAGGGCGCCCCCCACCAGCCGCAGATGCTGCCCGAGTTCCTGCGCCCAGCGCGGTCCCTCGTTGCGGCCCTCGACGAGGACCGACCAGCGGTCCAGCCCCCCGGCCAGGAACAGGGCGAGGACGGCGGGCACCCAGGCCCAGGCCAGCCAGCGCTCCCGGCGGGGTCCTGCCAGCAGGCCGGCGCCGTAGACCGCCACCCCCGCCCCCAGCAGCCACAGCCACAGGCCGCTCGCCGCGCTTGCCCGCGCGATGGGGGGGGCGGCGCTGCCCGCCAGCGCCGCTCCGGTGCGGTCTCCCAGCAGCCAGAATCCCGCGAACACGGCCAGCGACGCCGCCAGCCCGGTCAGGCGCGGCGCGAGGCGAAAGCTCAGCAGCGGCAGCAGGGCCAGACCCAGCGCCAGGGCCAGCAGCGCCGGGGGCAGCCGCAGGAACTCGCCCGGCGCGAGGCGGTTGGGCCGCAGCAGCACCCACGGCAGCGCGGTCCCGGCCAGCAGCGGCAGGGTGGCGAGCGCCATCACCGTGCCCAGGCCGCCGGGGAGGGGGGGCCGGGACGCGGGCAGCGGCGGGGGGACGGAAGCCGCCGTGGCCTCCATCCCCCGCTTTCCGGAAGCCTTCACCGGTCGGGCTTGTTCCAGCGCGGAAAGAAGCCCGCCGGGGAGCCGCCCGCCGCGCTCACCTGATCAGGCCCTTGCCCTTCAGGTAGCTCTGCGCCACGTCGCGGGCGGCGCGGCCTTCCAGGGCGACCTGGGCGTTGAGGCCCTGCAAGGTGGCCTGGGTCAGCGTGGCGAAAGTCTTGTTCAGCAGCGCCTCGATCTGCGGGTTGGCCTTCAGGACCGCGCTGCGGATGATCGGCGCAGGCTGGTAGACGGCCTGGGCACCCTTCGGGTCTTTCAGCGCGACGAGCTTGAGGGCCGCGAGGCTGCCGTCGGTGCCGTAGGCCATCGCCGCGTTCACGCCGCTGGTGCCGCTGGCGGCGGCCTGCTGGGTCTGCGGGGGGGTCGCGCCTGCCAGCACCAGCTTCTGGTCGGGGCGCAGCTTGAAGCCGTAGGCGGCCTCGAAGGCGGGCATGGTGTCGGGCCGGTTGAAGAACTCCGGGCTGCCCGCGATCTTGAACTTACCGCCGCCCCTCAGGTAGCGGGCGAGGTCGGCCACGCTGCCCAGCTTTTGCGCCTGCGCGAGGGCCTGCGGCACGGCGATCACCCAGGTGTTGTTCACCTGCGCGGGCCTCAGCCAAGTCACGCCGTTTTTCAGGTCGAGCTGCCGGGCGTAGCCGTAGATCTTGCCGGGGTTCCCGGCCTCCTTGGCGCTGATCTTGGCCGCCGGGAACAGGTAGACCGCGTTGCCGGTGTACTCGGGATACACGTCGATCTCGCCCGCCAGGATCGCCTTGCGGTTGACCCCGGTGTCGCCCAGGTTGGTCTTGTCGGTGACCTCCAGCCCCGCGTTGCGCAGGGTGAGGACGATCATCTGGCCCAGGATCTGCGCCTCAGGGTCGAGTTTGCTGCCCACCACGATGGGTTTGGCGGCGGCGCTGCCCAGCAGCACGGCCACGGAGAGGGTCAGGACCTTGTTCATGATGAGCTTCACCGTACGCGCCCCCTCCCGGGGGCCGGGTAGGGTAGGTCACAAAGTAGGCCTGCCGGGCCGGGCGGGTCCCCCCGGCGGCGCGCCCCTTCAGGGGGTTTCGCTGGCGCGGGCCGCGGCCGCCGCGCCCAGCCGGATCACCCGGACCCGGCCCGTCAGCGCGTCGAAGGTCCACAGGCGGCCCCGCAGCACCTCGCCCACGCCCCCCAGCAGCTTGAGGGCTTCGAGCGCCATCACGCTGCCGACCACGTTGGGCAGGGGTCCCAGCACGCCCGCCTCGTCGCATGATTGGGCCTCGCCAGGGTCGGGAAACACGTCGCGCAGCCCCAGCTCCGGCCCGAACACGCTCGCCAGGCCGGAGGTTCCGCTCGCCGCGCCCCAGACCCACTCGCGGCCCGCGCGGGTGCAGGCGTCCGCGATCAGGTACCGCGCCTCGAAGTTGTCGGTCGCGTCCACGACCAGGGTGGCGCGGGTGACCTGGGCGTCAGCATTGGCCGGGCCGAGCGCGGGGGCCGTCCTGACCCGCACCTGGGGATTGAGGCCCTGCGCCCGCGCCGCCGCCACCTCGGCCTTGAGGCGCCCCACATCCGCCGTGCCGAACAGCGTCTGGCGGTGCAGGTTGCTGAGGCCCACCGTGTCCCCGTCCGCGATCACCAGTTCGCCCACGCCCGCCCCGGCCAGCTGCGCGATCACCGGCCCGCCCAGCCCCCCCGCCCCCACCACCAGCACCGAGGCCGAGCGCAGCCGCTCCTGCGCGCCCGCCTCCTGCCACTCGGGCACCAGCAGGGGCCGCGAGTAGCGCCGCAGCTCCGCGCGCGACAGGGGGGACCGGGGGGGGAAAGCGCCGGGGGTCATGCGGGAAGTCTAAGGCGGGCCGGGGCACCCCGCCGCCCGCGCGCCGGACCTCCGGGCCTCTAGAATGCCCGCTGACATGGTCCTCGCCGTCTTCTTCGTCTCGTACCTGCTGGGGTCACTGGTGGGGGGGGTGCTGTATTCGCGCGCGCGCGGCGAGGACATCCGGACGCGCGACCTGCCGGGCGGCAGCGGGACCTACCGCCAGTACGGGCCGGGGGCGGCGCTAGCCGTGACGCTGTTCGACGTGCTCAAGGGGGTTGCCGCCGCGCTGCTGGCGGGCGCGCTGCTGCCGGGGCAAACCTGGGTCGCGGCGCTGGGGGTGGTGCTTGGGCACTGCTATCCGGTGTGGTTCCGCTTTCGGGGCGGGGGGGGGATCGCCCCGCTGCTGGGCGCGCTCTTGGTGGCCGCCCCCGTGACGCTGGCCGGCATGCTGCTCAGCGCCCTGCTGGTCATCCCGCTGTACCGCGCCCGGCTCCAGGCGCGGGTGGGCCTGAACGCTGTGCCGGTCGCCACCGCCGTGGCCGTGCCGCTGGGCGCGCTGCTGGCCCTGCGCTTTGGCGGCCTGCCCGACCTGCTGGCCGGGGGCGCGGCGATGGCCGTGCGGGCCGCGCACCTGCTCGCCCAGGGAAAGCGGACGGCGTGAGGCGCCTTGCCCTGGTGGGCGCTCTCCGGCGGTGGAAGAACGCCCCGCTGCTGGTGCTGCTCGCCGCGCTGGGCGCTGGCCTGGGCGGCGGGGCGCGCGCGGAGGCCGTGCTGGAAGGCCGCACCCTGCGCTACGAGGACGGCCCGGCGCTGCGCTGGGCGCGCGCCTACCCCGCCGGGCTGGGCGACCTGACCTTGCCGGTGCAGCTGGGCGGCAGCGTGTACCTGGGCGCCGGGCCGGTCGTGTACGCGCTGAGTGCGCGCGACGGGACGCTGCTGGCCCGCTACGATCTGCCCGCCCCGGTCGCCTCGCTTGATCCGGGCGGCGGCACCCTGCGGGCGAGCACACGTGGGGACGGGTACGTGGAGCGTTTCACGCTGGGGCGCGCGGAGGACGGGGGCCGGGTGCAGGAGCGGGTGGTCTTTCCACCCGACCCGGAGGTCACCGGCTGGCTGGCCCGCGCGGCGAGCCTGGTCCCCGACGAGGACCTGGCGCGGGCGGCGCGCGAAGATCCCCTCAACCCCTTCCTGGCGCTGCGCGAGGCGCGGGCGGCGGGGCGCGACCGCTACGCGGCCCTGGGGGCGGTGCGCCGCGCGCTGGGGGGCGAACTGCCCTTTGCGGCCTGGGTGCAGCTCGCCGCCGGGCTGGACACCCTGGGGTATCCGGCGGCGGCCGACGTGGCCCTCGACCGCGCCCGCCGCGACGCCGCCGCGCGCGGCTACGACCCCGAGATCCGGGTCAGCCGCGCCGCGCTGGGCGCCTACGGGAATCCCAGCGGCTACCTGGGCACCCTGCTCGACCAGGGCCGCCTGGGCCGCGCGGAAGCCTGGATGCGCTACCTGCGCGAGCTGCATCCCCGCTTCGAGGGCGGCCCGGCGCTGTACGCCCGCTACGCCGACGTGCTCGACGCCCAGGGCCGGGGCGGCGAGGCCGAGGAGTGGCGGCAGTTTGCCCGCGAGCTGCGCGCCGGAAGCCTCTACAACCTGGGGGCGGAGGGTCCGGCGCGGGTCCAGGCCACCTTGCGGGCGCTCACGTTGGCGCTGGCGCTGGCGCTGGGGGCCGCGCTGCTCACCCTGACGGCGCGGGCCTGGCGGGTGCAGGGCGAGGACACCCGGCGGCTGGGGGGCCGCTGGCGCTCCTGGGGCCGCAGGCCCCTGTTCCGGGTGCGCCGCAGCGCCGTGCTGTATGCCGGGTGGGGCGAGCGGCTGGGGCTGACCGCGCTCGCTGCCGGGCTGGTCGTCAGTCTGGCCGGCTGGAGCTGGGCCAACACCACCTCGGCGCGGCTGCGCGCCCCGGCGCTGAACATCGGCACCTACGGGGGCGGCTGGTCGGCGGCGCGGCTGGCCGACCTGGAACTGCGCGCCACTCCCGACACGGCGCTGCTGACCGGACTGGCCGCGCAGCTTGACGGAGACGCCGCTGCGGCCCGCGCCCGCTACGCCCGAGCGGCGGGGGACCCCTGCGCGCTGAACAACCTCGCCGTGATCGCCCAGGAACGCGGCGACGTGGCCCAGGCCCGCCAGAGCTACCGGGCCGCTCTGGCCGCGCGGCCCGACCTGGCCGCCGCCGCCTTCAACCTGGGTCTGAATCCCGCCTCGCCCGGCACGGCCTTTCAGCGCGCCTACCGCTCCGGCGAACCCCGGCTGTGCTACCCGGGCGACCGCAGCCTGGCCCGCGCGGTCAGCGGCGACCTCAGCGTGACGCTGGGCGGCTTGCTGCGCGATCCGCTCTCGGCCCTGACCCCCGGCCCGGGCCGCAGCGCCCGGCTGGGCTGGGCCTTTCTGGGGGCGCTGGCGCTGCTGGCCGCGCTGGCGCTGAGCCTGCTGATCCCGCGTCCGGCGGGGGCCGAGCGGCAGGGGCGCCCCGCCGCCTACCGCCTCGCCGCGCTGCTGCTGCCCGGCGCCGCCCTGCTGGAGGGCGCCTGGGGGGGCGTGCTGCTGCTCGCCTGGGCCGCCGCCCTGGCCGCCCTGGCGCCGCTGACCGGGCTGACCCGTTTCGCCCCGCCGTTCGGCCCCGCCGAGCCGGGAGTGCGCGCGGCGCTGCTCACGCTGCTGGCCCTGACCTACGCCCTGAACACCGCCGCTTTTGTCGGCGCGGAGCTGAGGCACGTCCGGCAGCGGCGGCGGGAGGCCCGCGAGGACACCTGACCGCGCCGCCTGCGCTCCCGCGCGCGGTACGGCGCTCCTCACCTTCCCTTCACCCGGGAGGTGGGCCGGGCCACTTTCCGGCAGACAGCGGTCAGCCCCGGCCCGCATACTGTCCGGATGCCTGCGAAGTTCCGTCTTTCTTTTCCCCCGGTCCAGCCGGGCGTGCGCCGAAGGTCGCGGGCGCTGCTCGCGGCGCTGGCGCTGGGCCTGAGCGCCCCTACGGCGGCCGCGCTGGGGGCCGTGCAGCTCACCGTGACCACCGACCAGCCCCTGGCCTACCGCAACGGGGTCGCGACGCCCTACCCCGCGCCGCCCCGGCTGGTGAACGGCAAGACCATGCTGCCGCTGCGCGAGACTGCCGCGCTGCTGAATCAGACCCTCTCGGAGGTGGGCGGGCAGTGGCAGCTTGGCCGCCTGACGGTAGACCCCGCGCGGGGCAGCGCCTTTCTGGCGGGGGCCGCCCAGCCGCAGGGCAACGTCGCCAGCGTGGGCAGCACCCTCTATGTCAGCGTGCGGCTGCTGGCCGACGCCCTGAACGCCACCCTCAGCGTGGAGGAGGGCGGGCGCACCCTCACCCTGACCGCGCTGCGTGAGGGCGGCAATCCGCTGGCCCCGCAGGCGCGTTTCTCGACCGACAAGGCGACCTACGCGCCGGGCGAGCGGGTGGTCTTCACCGACTATCCCTTCGACCCCGACGGCGCCGACATCGTGAGCCGCAAGTGGACCGGGCGGCAAGACGTGTACTTCCAGCCGGGCAACTACACGGTCACCCTGCAAGTCACCAACAGCCGGGGCCTCCAGAGCGCGCCGTTTACCCGCACCCTGCGGGTCGAGGGCGCGCCGGTCGATTCGCCGCTCAGCTACGCCCTGAAGTACGCCGAACCCGGCGACCGCTTTCCCGACCCCGCCGTGCTGACCTACCCGGTCGCCCCGGTGCAGGCGGTTCCCGGCCCCAGTTATCCGCTGCTGTTCAGTGACAGCCCGGAGGCGCCCACCCAGAGCGGCGTGCTGTACCAAGACAGTCTCGCGGGCCGGGCGCGGCTGCTGGCCTACCACCTCAACGCGCTCAGCAAGCCTGCGCGGCTGTACGTGCTGGCGCGCAACCTGGAAGCCCGCCCGGTGGAGGTCCGCACCGAGCGCTCGGGCGAGACGGCGCCCACCCGCATCGAGGGCCTGCTGGGACAGGTCACGCTGCTGGACTATTTCGCCAGCGCGGGGGGCGCGGTGCTGAACCTCGCGCCCGGCCAGAGCGCCGCCGTGTACGCCAGCCCCACCCTCAACCCGGGCAGCGGCGTGAACCTGATGCAGGACCTCATGGCCTCGGGGCGGGTCGAGCTGACCTTCCTGATGCTGGAAGAGGGCCTGCCGCCCACCGCCCAGGTCGCCCAGCAGCTGCCCTACCTGCCGATGGACGGCAAGCACCAGCGCGGCACGTTTCCCAATGCCGTGCGCTCCTTGCGGGTGAACCTGGGCAGCCTGCCCGCGCGGCTGGTGATCGGGGACGGCCAGCTTGACCCGGCGATGACGGGCGTGGACCGGCTGACGGGCTTGCCGCAGCGCCTGGTGGGCAACTACGGGGTGCTGTACGACCTGGAAGTCACCGGGGCCGCCGGAACCGCCGTCGCCTTTAGCCCGCGCGGGGGCCTGTACCGGGGCGCCATGCAGGTGCAGGACGGCCCGATCGAGCAGACCATCAAGCTGCCGCGCACCGGCAACGCCCTGACCCCCGACCAGCCGGTGCTGCTGTGGCGCGCCCAGAGTGACCGCCTGAACATCGACTTCGTGCCCGCCAGCGGCAGCAACTTGCCGGTCAGCCTGGTGTTCTACCGCGCCCGGCCGCAGACAGGCTTCGGGGGCCTCTACAAGACCTACCAGCCCTGAGGTAGGGCCGGGGGAGAGGGGTCAGAGCGTGTGCGTCGCCTCCACCCACCACGCCGGATAGCGGGCGCGCAGCAGGCGGGCGGCGTCGTGGGCCGCGTCGTCGCTGGGGGCCAGGGCGAAGCAGGTGGCGCCGCTGCCGCTCATCAGCGGGGAGCGCAGGCCCACTGAGGCCAGGGCGGCCAGCGCCTCGCGCACCGGGGCGTGGCGGGCGGTGACGGGGCCTTGCAGGGCGTTGAAGTAAGGCGCAGGGCCGCTTCCGGTCAGCCCCGCCAGAAGGCCGTCCACGTCCAGTTCGGGGGTGAATTCCTCCTCCTCGTCGAGCCAGGCGTAGGCGTCGCGGGCGCTGACCTCCACCCCCGGGTTGACCAGCACCAGGGCTGTGCGCGGCACCGGCAGCGGCGTGAGCACCTCCCCGACCCCCTGCGCCAGCGCCGCCCGCCCCAGCAGAAAAAAGGGCACGTCGGCGCCCAGCGTCAGGGCCAGCCGCGCGAGGTCCACCCCCGCCGGGTACAGCCGCGCCAGCGCCATCAGGGTGGTCGCGGCGTCGCTGCTGCCCCCGCCCAGGCCCGAGGCCAGCGGCAACCGCTTGTGCAGGGTGATCGCGGCGCCCCCCGGCGTCCCCGCCGCGTCCAGGTACGCCCGCGCCGCCCGGTAGACCAGATTGCGCCCGTCGGCGGGCAGCTCGGCCCCCTGCACCCGCAGGCTCAGGGCCGGGGCCGGGGTGATCTCCAGCTCGTCGCCCACCGCCAGCGGCACCATCACGGTGTGCAGCTCGTGGTAGCCCCCCTGGCGCAGGCCGCGCACGCTCAGGCCCAGGTTCACCTTGGCGGGCGCGAGATAGGTCGAGGTGACGGGACTCGGAAAGGGCGGCGCAGGCTGGCCTGTCATCGCTCTCCAGCATCCCACAGCCGCGCGACCGCGTGGGCCAGGGCGAGGTCACCGGGGGCCGTGACCTTGAACAGCCGGGGGTCGCCGGGGACCAGCGTGACCGCCCCGCCCTGCCAGGCGATCAAGCCCGCGTCGTCGGTGGCGGCGTAGCCCTGCTCGCAGGCGGCCCGGTGCGCCCGCAGCAGCTCCCCGCGCGCGAAGGCCTGCGGCGTCTGCACCGCCCAGAGGCCCTCGCGCGGCACGGCGCCCTGCCACTGTCCCCCCTCGCCCCGCACCAGCGTGTCGGCCACCGGCAACGCGGCGGTCGCGGCCCCGGTCTCGGCCACCGCCGAGAGCAGCGCCCCCACCACCCCGGCCGGCAGAAAGGGCCGCGCCGCGTCGTGGACGAGCACGATCCCGGCCGAGGTCGCTTCCAGCAGCCGCAGCACGCTTTCTTGCCGGGTCTCGCCGCCGGAAATCGCCCGCGCCCGGAGTCCGGCGGGCAGGTCCATGCCCGCCGGCAGCGCGACCAGCACCTCGCCCACGTGCGGGGCCAGCGCCGCCACGCTGCGCGCGAGCAGGCTCTGGCCCGCGACCTCCACGAAAGCTTTCGGCCCGCGCCCCAGGCGGGTGCCGGAGCCGGCGGCGGGAATCAGGGCGGCGACCGTCACGCCGGATCCGTCTCCTTCCAGCGCCGGAAGCCCGGCACGTCCAGCCCGAACTGGTCGAGCACCCGCGCGGTCACGAAATGCAGCAGCTCGTCCACGTCGCGCGGCGCGTGGTAGAAGCCCGGAGAGGCGGTCATCACGGTGGCCCCCGCGTCGAAGGCCGCGAGCATGTTCGTCAGCATCGGGCGCGGGAGGGGGTCTTCGCGCAGCACCAGCACCAGCGGGCGGCGCTCCTTGAGGGTGACGTGCGCCGCCCGCGAGAGCAGGTTGTCGGCGAAGCCCCCCGCCACCTTGGCGAGGGTGCCCGCGCTGCACGGCACGATCAGCATGCCGCCCGTGCGAAAAGACCCGCTGGCGACGGACGCCCCCAGGTCGCGGTCGTCGTGGGTGACGCTCGCCAGCGCGGTGAGGTCAGCCAGGGTCGGCCCGCCCCCCTCGGCGGCCATCACCCGCTTGGCGCCGCTGGTCACGATCAGGTGCGTCTCGACTTCCAGGTCGTGCAGGGCCTGCAACACCGCCCGCGCGTAGGGAATCCCGCTTCCACCGCTCACCCCGACGACCAGCCGCCCCCCGCCCGCAACAGACATGGGAGGCAGCGTAGCAGGCAGGCACGAACCCGTGCCGGAGGTCCCCCGCGCCCGCTAGACTCTGCCCCATATGGCCGACCTTGACCGTGTTCGTGAGGCCCTGCGCGCGAGTCTCACCGCCTGGGCGGTGGCCGAGGTGCGCGGCGACCAGGCCCGCGTGACCCTCTCGCCCTCTCCCGACGCCCTCGCGCAGCAGCTCGGCGCGGTGGACCCGGCGTGGTCGCTGGGCTGGCACTGCGATCATGTGGCGCCTCCGGTCGTGCGCGCCCGCCTGAGTGTCCTGGGCATGACCCGCGAGGGGCTGGCGGCGGGGCAGACCCTTCAGGACGCCAAGCTGCGCGCCCTGGCCGACGCCGTCCGCTTTTTCGGGGTGCCGGTGCCCACCGAGGCCCAGTGGGTGGAGTACGACCCCGAGGAGGGCGCCAACACCTCGGACCTCGACGCGGAGACCGAAGCCGCCGCGTCCCCGGCCCGCCGCGCCGCGCCGCTGCCTCCCGAGCCGCCCCGCGATCCCCAGATGGACAAGGCCCGGCGCCACATCGACGACCTGATGGAGCAGATCCGGGCGGCGGGCAAGGGCCGGGAGGTCGCCCACCTGACGCTGCGCGGCTACGGCGAGAGCGTGGAGGAGAGCCGCGCGATCTACAAGGAACTTCAGGCGATCTTGCGGGGCTGAGGGGGGTGTTCAAGTTCATCGCGGTGGGAGATGTCCACGCCGACTGGGCCGGGCTGTGGGCGGCCCTGCGCGCGGCGAGCTGCGTGACCCCCGGCGGCCTGCCCACGCCGCCCGTACAGGCGGGGGTGTATCAGGTCGTGCTGCTGGGCGACCTGGTGCATCCCAAAAACGAGCGCGATTACGCCCGCCTGATCGGCACGGCGCGCTTCGACCCTGGCGACCCGGATCACCTGGCGCGGGCGGCGCGCGCGCAGGTGACGCAGCTTGAGCGGCTGCGCGCCTACCAGCTCGCCGCGCCCCACGCCGTGCATGTGCTGCTGGGCAACCACGACGACGCGGTGCTCAACCTGACCCACCTGCTGGGCACGGGCAGCGGCCTGGTGCATGTGGAGTTCGACCCGGACCACGGCGGCGTGCCGCTGCCCGGGCACCTGCGCGCCTGGATGCAGACCTTTCCACGCGAGCTGCGCGTCGGCAGCGTGCACTTCGCCCACGTCTCGCCGCTGCCCGCCCATACCCACTACGACGACTTCTTCTATGCCGACGCTGGGGCCAAACGCTGGTTTCGCGACACGCCGGACTACGTGCGGATGGCGGGCCTGAGCTTCGGCGTGTACGGGCATACCCAGCTGGGGGGCGGCATCCTGCTCGATGAGGCGTCGGGCTTCGCGATGATCGACGCCCTCGCGGACCGCGAGTATCTCGAACTGCTGCTCGATCCTGCGCGTCCCCAGCCGCTGCAAGGCGTGCGGGCACTGCCCTTCTGACGGCCGGAACCACGGGAAGCGGCGCTTGAAGTGGCGTTGGCGGGGGTGCCTTGCTTCCGTCAACGGTCCGGACTGGCCGGTGAAGTGTGGCCGTGTTGACAAGGCCCGGAGCCGCCGCTATCCTTAACCCCGCTGCTTTTTGCGGCGAGCGCGGATGGTCCGGTAGTGTAGCGGTTAGCATAACTGCCTGTCACGCAGTAGGTCGCGGGTTCAAATCCCGTCCGGACCGCCAAGGTTCCCCCAGCGGGAACGCGGCTAGGTAGCTCAGCTGGTAGAGCAAACGACTGAAAATCGTTGGGTCGCCGGTTCAAGTCCGGCCCTGGCCACCAAGAGGAACCCCGTCCACGTGCGGGGTTCTTTCTCTTTGGACCCGGCGTGGCCGCCTCTGCCTCGGTGTGCCTCTGCGGCGCGTCCTGCCATATCCGGGTCGCTGTTGAGGCGGAACCGTGCTCGGGAGCGACCTCTTCTCAAGTGGGAGCGCGCAGACCAGCAAAAGAAAGACAGGGCTGGCGCGCTCCCCGGCGGCGAGCTAGACTGAACGGCTGAATGCGCCCGGCGCCTCTGTGCCTGTGGTTGAGGGACAGGAGCGCGACGGACGAAAAGGGGTTTTACCATGGCCGAAAAGGATATCGACAAGTTGCTTTCCCTGACCGACAGCAAGTACCGCCTGTCGGTGGTCACTGCCAAGCGCGCCCTGCAACTGCGCTCGGGAGCGCCCAGCGTGTTGCCGGTCGAGCAGCGCGTCCGCACCCACAACCTCGTCACCCAGGCCATGCGCGAGCTGGCGACCGGCAAGCTCACCGTGGGCACCGAGCTGATGGACGAGGGCCGTTTTCATCAGGATTACGTGCGCCAGAAGCAGGCGCAGCTGCAAGCGCAGCTCAACGCCGAGCGTGAGCGCGAACGCGACTGAGCTTCCCTGAGCGCGCGACAGGAGGGACACCGCGAACTTCGGCGGTGTCCCTCTCTGTGTCGGCGCGGGCTTTGGCCCTTCCCGTCTACTTGGCCGCGTCGCCCAGCAGACTGCTGGCCGTGACGCCGCTGACCAGCGCCTCGCGGATGCCCTGCGCGATGCCCAGCGCGACCCGGTCGAGGTAGTTGGCGTCTTTGAGGTTCAGGCCGTCGACCGGGTGGCTGGCGTAGCCGATCTCGACCAGGGCAGCGGGAATGCGGCTGTTGCGCAGCACGGCCAGCGAGCGGTTGCTGCGCAGGCCGCGCGAGAACGCGCCCGTGGTCTCCACCATGTTCTTTTGCAGCAGCCCGGCGAGGGTGCTCGACAGCGGGTGGTTGGGGTTCCACCAGGTTTCCACCCCGTAACCGCGCAGGGCCGTGCTGGCGTCCATCGCGTTGACGTGGATGCTCACGAACAGCTGGGTGCCGGGCGTGCCCATCCCGGCGCGCAGTTCCAGATCGGTGTTCTTGCTGGGATGCAGCTCGCGGTCGCTGTCGCGGGTCAGCACCGCGTCCACGCCCGCCGCCTTCAGCAGGTTGCGCACCCGCAGCGCCACGTCGAGGTTGACCTGCTTCTCGGTCACTGCGGCCACGGCGCCGGGGTCTTTGCCGCCGTGCCCCGGGTCGATCACCACGCGCGGCTGCACCAGGTTCGCGCTGAAGGCCAGAATCGCCGTGCCGCGCGTGACGGGGGTGGGCGGCACTGCCGCCAGCGTGCGCTCGCGCGCGGTCAGCGGCGTGAGGTCGGCCAGCGCGGGCGAGAGGTCAATGGCGAGGCGCGACAGGCGGCTTCCCTCCAGCGGAGGCACCAGCAGGGCGCGCCAGCCGCTGCGCTCGGTCAGCGGCGTGCCGGTCAGCAGGGTGACGTTGACGCCCGTGGCGGTCGGCTCGTAGCGCCACCCGCGCACCTCCGGGCTGACGTTTTGGGCGTTCAGGGCGCTGGCGGTCACGCCGCTCAGCTCCACCCGCAGGCCGATCCCGCCGGGAACCAGCCGGTAGCTGGCGCCCGGCGGCAGGTCCAGCACCAGGCGCGTCAGGCCGGGATTCTTGCCCACCCGGGGCGCGCCCAGCGGCGCGGCGCCCTGGGCCGGTCCCGCGGCGCGGCCCGCCAGCGCGCTGGGCTTGTTGGTGTCCTGCCCGGGCAGCGCCGGAGCCGGGGGCGGCAGCGTCCCCCGGGCCGCCGGGGCCACCGTGTCTCCCGGCGGCAGGTGGTCCCCGGCCAGCGCGGGGGCGGCGGGCGCCGGGGCGCTGGGGGCGGCGCTGGCCGCCACTCGGGGCGCCGCAGGAGCCGCCGCCACGCTGGGGGTCGAGAGGGTCCGCACCAGCGCCCGCAGCGAGGCGCTCGCGCCGCCCGAGAGTGTCGGACCGAACTCCACGATCAGCACCCGCGTTCCCGAGGCCAGGGTCGCCTCGCTGGCCCGCCAGCCCTCGGTCAGAGACAGCGGAAAGGGGGTCACCAGCGTCACGCTGCCCCCCCCCGCCCGGTACTCGCTGACGCTGGCCCCCAGCCGCGAGGTCACCGCCGGAAGCACCCGCGCCCCCCGCACGTCCAGCCGCAGGCCCCCAAACGTCGGCGTGAGGGTGTAGGTCACGCCCGTGGGCAGGTCGAACACCACCCGCGTCTGGCTGCCGTCGCTGCTGCTGCGCGGCGAGCCGAACGCCGCGCTCGACACGCCCGTCAGGCTGTTGAGGCTGGCGGCCGGAGCTGGGGCCGCTGCCTGAGGCGCCACCGCCGGGCCACGCAGGCTGGGCCGCGTCTGGGCTGGGGCCGCCCGCTGAAAGGGATCACTCTGGGCAGAGGCGCCGGAACCCGCCCCACCGCATAGCAGGATGGATGAGAGCAAGATGACATGCGGCTTCATTTGGGTCCATAGTGTACCGATTCCGTGTGAGAAAGGCACTGTTCGGCTCATGAGTTCAGCTCCGGAAGATAGGCAGATGGGGCCAATCGGCAAAGGGCGAGCAAGGATGCATGAGATATACCCGGTCCCTATGACAAGAGTCTTACAGACAAGCAGAAGGGCATGGTTGTACGGCAGAGGCCGCGACTGTTGAGCTGTGGGAGTGGCCCGGCCGGGGAACCTGCCCCCGTCAAGGCCCGGCGCCACTGACCCGCACCCAGCCCCCGGCCTAGACTCTGGGCATGACCGCGTCCGCCGACCCTGCCCCCCATATTCATCTGCCGGACGGCTCGTGCTGCGCGCCCAGTGCCGATAACAAGCCCAGATTCGCGCACCTGCACCAGCACACCCAGTACAGCCTCCTCGACGGCGCGGCGAAGCTCAAGGACCTCCTGAAGTGGGTCAAGGAGGTCACGCCGAATGACCCCGCCTGCGCCATGACCGACCACGGCAACATGCATGGGGCGGTCCACTTCTACAACTACGCCCAGGCAGCGGGCGTCAAGCCGATCCTGGGCTACGAGGCGTATGTCGTTCCCGGCCAGGGCACGAGGCGCGACAAGAAGCCCGGCGTCAGCGGCGAGAAGGGCATCTTCCACCTGACGCTGCTGGCCCGCGACTTCGAGGGCTACCAGAACCTCTGCCGCCTGAGTTCGCGCGGGTACACCGAGGGGTACTACTACAAGCCCCGCATCGACCACGAACTCTTGCAGGAGCACCACAAAGGGGTCATCGCCTTTTCCGGCTGCCTGGGGTCGGAGGTGCAGCAGCTTCTGCTCCAGGGCCGCGAGGACGACGCCAAGCAGCGCCTGCTGTGGTACCGCGACCTCTTCGGCGAGAACTACTTCATCGAGATTCAGGACCACGGCCTGCCCGAGCAGCGGAAGAACAACCCCATCCTGAAGGCGTGGGCGCAGGAACTCGGCATCGGGATGGTCGCCACGAACGACGGGCACTACGTCAAGAAGACCGACGCGACCGCCCACGAGACGCTGCTCGCCATCCAGACCAAGGCCACCCTGGCCGACGAGAACCGCTTCAAGTTCCCCTGCGACGAGTTCTACGTGAAGGGCCTGGACGAGATGCAGGCGGCCCTTCCGGTGAGCGAGTGGGGCGAGGAGCCGTTCGACAACACGGCCCATATCGCGTCCATCTGCAACGTGGACCTGCCCGTCGGCAAGAAGCGCGTCTACCAGATGCCCGCCCTGCCCATCCCGGAAGGGCGCACGATGGCCGAGGAACTGCGGGTGCATACGTACCGGGGGACGGTCAAACGCTACCCGGCACACGCGACGGAAAGCCTGCTGCGCGACTATGCCCAGCGGTCGCTGGAGGCGCTGGGTGCGGAGGACAAGGCCAAGGTCCTCTCCAGGGTCAAAGGCTGCGACGCCACCACCTGCGACCTCGAAACGCTCCTCACCCTTCTCGCCTTCATGGGGAGCGAGTGGGAGGCGCGCGGCAAGGCGGCGGGGGAGAAATACACCAAGTACCCGGCGCTGGAGGTCATGGAAGCGCAGGCCGAGGCAGGCCAGCTGCCCCCCTACGCCCACGAGGACTGCCGCAAGGCCCGCCAGGGGGACAGCGACACCGCCATCGAACTCGACCCCACGGCGGACGGCGAGGAGACGACCAAGGCCCACCACACCCACGCCCTCGTCATCCTGCGCCGCGCCGAGTATGAACTCTCGGTCATCAACAACATGGGTTTTCCCGACTACTTCCTGATCGTCGCCGACTACATCAACTGGGCGAAGGACCAGGGCATCAGCGTGGGGCCGGGGCGCGGGTCGGGCGCCGGGTCGCTCGTCGCCTACGCGATTCGCATCACCAACCTCGACCCCCTGGAATTCGAGCTGCTGTTCGAGCGCTTCCTGAACCCCGACCGCATCTCGATGCCCGACTTCGACATCGACTTCAACGACGCCCGGCGCGGCGAGGTCATCGGCTACGTGCAGCAGAAGTACGGCGACGACAAGGTCGCGCAGATCGCCACCTTCGGGACGATGGCGAGCAAGGCGTGCCTCAAGGACGTGGCGCGCGTGATGGGCCTGGAATACGCCAAGGTGGACAAGGTCTCCAAGCTGATCCCGATCAAGTTCGGCAAGTCCTACTCGCTGGAGCAGGCCCGCGACGCGGTGCCCGACATCCAGCAGATGCTGGCGGAAGACGCGCAGCTTCTGGAGGCCTACGAGTTCGCGCAGAAGCTCGAAGGCCTGACCCGGCACGCCTCCGTCCACGCGGCGGGGGTGGTGATCGGCCGCGACCAGCTCACCGACCTCGTGCCCGTCATGCGCGACACCTCCGGCGAGGGCATGGTCTGCCAGTACGACATGAAGGCCGTGGAGGACATCGGCCTGATCAAGATGGACTTCCTGGGGCTGCGGACCCTGTCTTTTCTCGACGAGGCCAAGCGGATCATGCGCGAGTCGCAGAAGATCGAGATCGACTTCGACGCGATCCCCTTCGACGACGCCCGGACCTACGAGTTGATGAGCCGGGGCGACACCAAAGGCGTTTTCCAGCTCGAAGGCGCGGGCATCGCGGACGCCTCCCGCCGCCTCAAGCCCCGCCGATTGGCCGACATCATCGCCCTCTCGGCCCTCTACCGCCCCGGCCCGATGGAGAACATCCCCACCTACGTGCGCCGCCACCACGGGGTCGAGGAAGTCGATTACGTCAAGGACGGCTTTTCCAACTCGGCGCAGTGGCTGGAAAAGATCCTGGCCGAAACCTACGGCATCCCCGTCTATCAGGAGCAGATCATGCAGATCGCCTCCGAGGTGGCCGGGTTTAGCTTGGGCGGCGCCGACCTCTTGCGGCGGGCGATGGGGAAAAAAGACGCGCAGGAGATGCAGCGTCAGCGGCAGATTTTCGTGGACGGGGCCGAAAAGAACGGGGTGCCGCAGGATGAGGGCAACAGACTCTTTGATTTGCTGGATGCCTTTGCAAATTACGGATTTAATAAATCACATTCAGCCGCATATGGTGTAATTACATATCAAACCGCGTGGCTAAAAGCAAACTATCCAGTCGAATTTATGGCGGCACTTTTAACTGTAGAGCGCCGCGACTCCGACAAGGTGGCCGAGTACGTCAGTGACGCCCGCAAGATGGACGTGCGGGTGTTGCCGCCCGACATCAACCGTTCCGCCGCCGACTTCGCGGTGCAGGGCGAGGAAATCCTCTTCGGGCTGTACGCGATCAAGGGGCTGGGCGAAGCGGCGGTGCAAAAAATTCTGGAGGAACGTCAGCGGGCCGGAGAGTTCCGGTCGCTGGCCGACTTCTGCTCGCGCCTGGGCAACAAGGTCTGCAACCGCAAGGCGATGGAGTCCCTCATCAAGTCGGGGGCCTTTGACCGCTTCGGCGAGCGGCGGCAACTGATGGAGAGCCTGGAGGACGCCGTGGAGGACGCCGCCGGAGCCGCCGAGATCAATGCCCGCGCCCAGAGCGGCATGAGCATGATGTTCGGCGTGGACGAGGTGAAAAAGGAACGTCCCCTGCGCGCGGGAGTCGACCCCTACACCGACCTTCAGCGCCTCGCCATCGAGAAAGAATCGCTGGGCCTCTACATCTCCGGGCACCCGCTGGAGCAGCACGAGGGTCTGCGCGAGGCCGCGAGCTGCCGCATTTCCGACCTGGACGCCTGGTTCACGACCCAGAACGTCGCGCCGGGCAAGCGGGTCAAGGCGGTGCTCGCGGGCATGATCGAGAGCGTGGTCAAAAAGCCCACCAAGTCGGGGGGCATGATGGCCCGCTTCATCCTAGCGGACGAGTCGGGGCAGACCGAACTGGTCGCCTTTTCCCGCGCCTACGACCGCATTCAGGAGAAGCTGGTCAACGACACGCCCGCGCTGGTGATCGTCGAGCTGGAATCCGAGGACGGCGGCCTGCGCGCGATCGCCGAGGAAGTGGTCAGCGTCGAGCAACTGGGCGAGGTGCCCAAGGTCATGTACGTGACCATCGACCTGGAGACGGCCAGCCCCGACGCCGTGGGCGAGTTCCAGAGCGTGCTGGACGAACACGCCGGGTCCATGCCCACCTACCTGCGGCTGGAGACGCCCGAGCAGTTCGTGCTGTACCAGCTCGACCACAACATGGGCAGCCCCGACGCCATCCGCGCCCTGAACAGCACCTTCCCCTGGGCCGACGCCTACCTCGCCTACGACCAGGGCACCATCCTGAGCCGCTTCGCACCCAAGCCGCCCGCGTGGATGAATAAGCAGGGGGGGCGGGGGATGCAGGCGTAAAGGAGTCGTTTAGAGTGGCGAGTACAAATAAATTTGGACTCAGTAGATATATACCTGCTGAAGTGGAAAGAGAAGTCAGGAAACGCTCTGGTTTCGGATGCATAATATGTGGAAGAATTTTCTGTGACTATCACCACCTCGAAGAATTTTCTACCGTAACAGAGCATGATCCAAGTAAAATAGTATTGTTATGCAAAGAGCATCACGGTGATGTCACTAATTCGAATCCGGCTAACAGGAGAATATCCAATGAGACTCTTGAGAAATATATTCGCTCACCGTATGGAATCACAAAAGGACATAATAGATGGGAGAGCGTAACAGACATAAAAGGTTTGCGTTTGGGCAATTTCTTTTTTGAGAATACTAAAATAATACTGAGAATAGATGGCAGGAACATAATCTCGATTTGCGGAGCAGACGATTTTTTTCCTTCTGCAAGCTTAAACGCAATATTTTTTGATCATGAGGGGAGAGAAGTATTAAGAGTGGAGAGGAATTTGATAAAGGGCAATACGGACTCTTGGGACTTTCAGAGCACTGGAAACCTAATCACTATTAATAACAGCTCCAAAGATATCGCGCTATCCGTAAGATTTGGCAGTGACGGTGTGGCAGTTGTTGAAAGATTAAAGATGCGTTACATGGATAGTATAATAGAGATTACGCCAAATGGTTCTATGATTGCCAAGTTTGGATGTGAAGCTTCCGCGTCCATAACTTTAGTAAGTGAAGCTAAAGTAACTGGAGCCGATGTTGCAGTTGAAGTAAAAGAAGGGTCTATGATGATCGGGAGATCTGAAAGAACATTGTATGCCAAAGGAGCCTCTAGGGTTGGTTTTAGGCCCGCTGGAACGAGGAGGCAGACATCTGACGCCGGTATTGAAAAAGAACCTATCAATCATAGCCGTCAAAAAGAACCGAATAGACTAGATTTCAAAGGCATGTCTGGCGGATTAAAAATTGATATAGAGGGTCTAGAATATTCTAGGGGTATGACACCTATAAAGCTTGACAAAAAATCTGTTCAGATAGGTGTTCCTACTAGGAGCGAGCACGGAAATAATAGTATGTACGTAAAGAAATTAGAGATCTCTGGAGAATAATATTTAGGTTCATAACGTCCAGGTGAAGACGCGCGGATTTTTTACGCCCTCTTCCCACCCGTCAAAGGATTCCGCCCCAGCACCGCCGTCACCAGCACCAGCCCGGCGAAGCCCCCGATAATCACTTTCTGGGCTGGTTTGCCGTAGAAGAAGGCGAAGAAGCCCACCATCGCTCCGACAAAGCCTGCCACCAGCCGTTCCTCGGGTTTCATCTGCTCATGTGTCATGGCCGCATTCGACCTGTCCAGCGCTGCGGCGAACGCGCCCCCGCTCACTGTGTGGGGACGCGCTCAAGGGGGAAGGGCTTTTTCCCGGTGCTAGGCGAACTGCCGCTTCATCAGCATGATCTTGAGTTCGTGGGGGCTGGTGGCCGACTGGAGGGCGTCTTCCTCGGTCATCAGGTCGTCTTCGACAAGTTGGGCGAGGTGCTGGTCGAAGGTGTGCATGCCGCGCGCGCCGCCTTCTTGCAGGGCCTGTTTGATCTCGTCGGTGCGCTCGGGGTCCTTGACGCACTCGCGGACGGTGGGCGTGCCCAGCAGGATTTCCATGCCCAGCACCCGGCCCCCGCCCTTGCGCGGCAGCAGACGCTGGCTGACCACGCCGACCAGACTTTCCGAGAGGCCCAGGCGAATCTGGTCGCGCTCGTGTGGGGCGAAGAAATCGATGATGCGGTTGACCGTGCGGATCGCGTCCTGGGTGTGCAGGGTGGAAAAGACGAGGTGGCCCGTCTGCGCGGCGGAGAGGGCGGCTTCCACCGTCTCCTTGTCGCGCATCTCGCCGATCAATATCACGTCGGGGTCCTGGCGCATGGACGCCCGCAGACCGGCGGCGAAAGTCAGGGTGTCGGTGCCCAGTTCGCGCTGCGAGATCATGGCGGTCTTGTCGCGGTGCAGGATCTCGATGGGGTCTTCGAGGGTCACGATGTTGACCGGACTGGTCGCGTTGATGTGGTCGAGCAGGGAAGCCAGCGTGGTCGTCTTGCCCGAGCCGGTGGGGCCGGTGACCAGGACCAGCCCGCGCTCGTGGGCGGCGAGCGCCCCGAAGGTGGAGACCGGCAGGCCCAGGTCGGCAAAGGACGGAATGGGCTTGTCCTCGATCACGCGCATGATCAGCCCGACGGTGCCGCGCTGGTGGTAGGCGTTGACCCGGAAGCGGGCGACGCCCGGCACCCCGTAGGCAAAGTCGGCGTCGCGGCGCTGGGCGAAATCCTCCCACAACCCGGGGCGGGTCATCATCTCGCGGGCGAACAGCTCGACGTGCTCGGGATTCAGGCGGTCTTCCCCGAAGCGGACGATGTCGCCGTTGACCCGCGCGGCGGGGGCGCTGCCCGCCCGCAGGTGAATGTCACTGGCTCCCGACTGCACCATCACGCCCAGCAGGGCCTGTAAGACGCTCATGCCCGCGACTCTAGGGGCGGGCCTCTTACAGATTTACTGCCGGGTGCCCGGCGCCCCCATGACCGGCGCCCCCGGCACCCGCAGATGCACGGTCTCGCCCACCAGCCCCAGCGCCTGCAAACGCGCGGCGATCAATGAGCGGTGGCACGTCTCCGGGTCGGCCTCGTAACACAGCAGGCAGGTCCGCTCCTGCGCCGCGAGGGCGCCGAGCTGCTCCAGCGCTTCGCCCTGGGCGGCGAGGTGCGCGTGGTAGCCGCGCTCCAGCAGCGCGAAATCGTGCTCCAGCCGGTACGCCTTGCGCAGGCTGGGTGGCGTGCCCAGCGGCCGCAGGTGCGTGTAGCCGATGCCCTGCTCCTCCAGCGCCCGGCTCAGGGCGGTCTTGCTGTAGCCCGGGCGGCGGCTCTGGGCGCGCTCGCGGGTGTCCACCAGCCGGGTCACGCCCGCCGCGCGCAGGGTGTTCAGAAAGTCGGCCAGCTGGGCACCTTCGTAGCCGACGGTCAGCAGGGCAGGGGGGGAGATCATGCGGGTCAGGGTAAGGGCAGGCCGCCGCGCGGAAGGTGGCCGCCTGCCCTTCCCCGCCCGGGTCTACTCGCCCAGCGCCTTCACGTCCTTGGCACCGCGCAGCCGGCGGCTTTCGAGGTCGGCGTGCTGGGTGAGGTAGCGCAGCCAGGCTTTGGGGGTCAGCTCGCCCAGGCCGTTGTGTTCGACCGTCAGGCCGTCTTGGGGGGGCGCGGCGGCGAGTTGCCGGGCGAGGTCCACCGTCTGCGACCGCGTCTGCGAGAGCAGGTCCTGAAGCTCGCGCAGGGTCGTGCCCGCGCCCGGCTTGTAGGGGTGGTGCTCGTCGCGGACGAACCCGCGCTGCCCCAGCGCCACCCGCAGCCGCTGCTGGCCCCAGCGCTCCAGCCCGATGATGTGGGTCAGCACGCCCCGGTTGGCGTCGGTGTCGGCGGCGCGGGCGGCGCGCTGCGCGAGCAGGAGGCCGCCGCGCTCCAGCCCCTGCCCCAGCTCGGGGTAGCTCAGGCGGGCGGCGGGGCGCTCCAGCGCCTGCGCCACGAACAGGTCTTTCACGTCGTCCTTGCGGTAACGCGCCACGTAGGCGGCCCCGGCGGCCACCCCGACGGTCGCCACCGTGACGACGGCGGGCACGAACACTCGGTTGCGTCTGGTCATGAACTCAGTCTAAAGCGTGTCCAGCAGCCCGGCGCGGAACTTCCACCACGCCCCCCGGCAGGCCGATCAAGCTCACCCACGAGTCGGGCGGGCAGGGCAAGGTCTCCAGCAGCATCAGCGGGTGGGCCAGGGTGTACTCGGGCACGCCGAGCTTCAGCCCCTGCGCCCCCCAGCCGAAACCCTTGCCCAGCCGCCCCCCCGCGCGGTCGGCGGCGACGCAGGCGAGGACGGCGGCCTGGGCGCCCTGCGGCCTCAGGCGGGGTTCGCCCACCTGCGGCATCGCTTTCAGGACCGCGCCCGCCGGGTCGCGCAGCTGCCAGTACCAGCCTGCCTTGTGCTGGTGGGGGACATAGAGGGTGACCCCGGCTTGCAGGGCCAGCCGCCGCAGCGGCTGGAGGGCGCGCTCGGGGCCGACGATCAGCGTCCGCAGCGCGGCGACCTCCGGGTGGGCCCGCAAGGCGGCGGCGGCCTCCCGCGCTCCTGTGAAGTGGGGATGGTGCCCGTGCGGCGGCAGCGGATACGCGCAGGCCCGCGCCCGCAGCAGCGCCGTCCAGACCGCGTCGCGCTGGGCGCCGGGCGAGGTGGGCGGCGGGGTCCCGGTCAAGGCGGCTCAGCCTTCTCCCATCTCCTCCAGGGTGGGTTTACGGGTCTGGTTGGGGGTGGGGCCGGGAAAGCGCGGGTTGGCCTTGCGGCCCTCGTCGTGGGGATAGACGCGGGCGTCCACCCGGGTCTCCTGGGGGTCACGCAGCTTGTAGCGGGTGACCCTGGCAGGCAGACCCATCGCGATGCCGTGGGGCGGGATGTCGCCGCGCAGCAGGGCGTGGGTGGCGAGCATCGCGTCGTCACTGATCACGCTGCCCGCCAGCACGGTCGAGTGGTAGGTCACGCGGGCGCCGCGCCCGATCACCGTGCGGCGCAGGGTCACGTCGGGGCCGTCCAGGACCGAGTGGGTGTGGCTGTAGATGTTCACGTAGTCGCTGACCGACGCCCCGTCGTGCAGCTCGATGCCGCCGATGTCGTCCAGCAGCACGTGGCGGTGAACCACGACGTTGTCCCCGACCTCCATGTTGTAGCCCACCGAGAACTCCACGTTCTGCCAGCACTTGAAGTCGCGCCCCACCCGCCGGAAGATCCGCTCCGCGAGCAGGCGCCGCACCGGGATCCCGGTGACCGGGTTTTGCCCGACCGGGGTCAGGTCGAGGTTTTTCCACAGCCACAGCAGCGGCTTGACCGGGGCGAACTGCGCCGGGTCGGTCGCCAAGTAGTACTCGGCCTCAAAGGTCACGTTGCGCGCGTCGAGGTTCAGGGCGGCCAGCGGCGCGTCTGCCAGCAGTTGCCCGTACTCGCGCCCGTAGATCGCCTGCGCCAGCACCTCGCGGGCCAGCACGTTCCGGTCGGTCGCGGGGTCCGCGAGCCTCGCTTCCAGGTCCCGCAAAAAGTCGTTGTACGCGGCCTGCGCGTTCTCGTCGATGCTCACCGGCTTCAGCCACGTCACGTCCGCCACTGTAGCGCGCGGCCCCGCCGCCGCCATAGAGTTTAAAGCGGTTTTGGAAAACGTCTGGGACCGCCTCCCCCCACAGCGCCCGGAAACCCGCGTGCTGGCGCGGGCGCGGCGCGGCAAGATGCCCTAGACAGGGACGCGCGGCTCAGAGGGGAGACGAGGCGGCGGCCCCGGCTTCCGCATGGCCCTCCAGCACCTGCACCGCGTAGCCCAGGGCGCGGGCGGCGCGTTCGGTGGTCGGCAGCGCCGCCGCGCCGGGCAGCGCCAGCAGGTGCAGTTCGCGCACGGCGCGGCCCCGCAGCTCGGCGTCCAGGGCGGTGCGGGCAAAGGCGTCCGGCCCGGCGGCCCGCAGCGGCAGGTCGCCCGCCTCCGCGCGGAAGTCGGGGTGGTGGACCCACCCGCGCGAGAAGGTCTCGCCGGGTGTGCCTGCCGCCCCGTCCCACTGCACGTGCACGATCAGCTGTCCTGCCGCCCGCGCCGCCTCGACCCGCGCCTGCCAGCGCCGCGACACGGCCTGCTCGTCGGGCCGCCCTTCCAGGTGGTGGCGCTGGGCGGTGAGCAGGACCAGGGCCACGGGCGTGAGGGTCATGGCAAAGAGGATAGCGGGAGCAGGGGAGGCGGGGCGTGGGAGAGCCGGGTCCCCCCCGGTCCTCGGCTTCTTTCTCAGCCCGGAAGCGGCATGGTCATCACGCTGGCGCCCGCGTCCACATACACCGTCTGCCCGGTCACGCCGCTGCCCAGGTCCGAGAGCAGGAAGAGGGCCAGCTTGCCGACCTCCTCGGGGGTGGCGTGGCGGCCCAGGGCGGCGCGGCGCCCGGCCTCGTCGTACAGGCCGCTGAAGCCGGGAATCGAGCGGGCGGCGACCGTGCGCATCGCCCCGGCGCTGATGGTGTTGACGCGCACGCCCGCCGCGCCCAGGTCGGCGGCGAGGTAGCGGGTGGCGGCCTCCAGCGCAGCCTTGGCCACCCCCATCACGTTGTACTTGGGCACGACCTGCCGGGAAGCGTGGTAGGTCAGGCTCACGACGCTGCCGCCGTCTCTGAGCAGCCCCTCGGCGTGGCGGGCCGCGCTGACCAGCGTGTAGGCGCTGACGTTCAGCGCGGTGTTCCAGTCGTCGGAGGTGGTGCTGATAAAGCGGCCCTCCATCGCCGGGCGCGGCGCGTAGGCGATGGAATGCACCAGGTAGTCGAGGTGGCCGAACTCCTCGCGCACCCGGGCAAACAGCGCCGCGAGGTCTTCTTCGCGGGTGGCGTCGGCCTGCTGGGACCACACGCCCGCATGGCCCGCCAGCAGCTTGTCGAGTTCGCCCTTGAGCCGCTCGCCCTGGTAGGAAAAGCCCACCCGGCACCCGGCGGCGAGCAGCGGCTCCGCGATGGCCCAGCCCAGGCTGCGTGCGTTGGCGACACCCATCACCAGGGCGGTCTTGCCGGAAAGGTCAACGGTCAGACTCATGGAGGCGACTGTAGCAATGTGGCGGGGGCAGGGGTTGGAGTGGGTGCAAGAAGGGAGACCGGCCCCCCGGCTGCCGCGCTCACCCGCGTCTGTCCCCGCCGGGGGTCCCAACCGTCAGACTTCGGTGAGACATGCGACCCGATACTGACGCCCTGATGCTGCTGCGCTCGCCCCTGCTGGCCCTGCCCCACGCGTTTACCACGCGCGCGGGCGGCGTGTCGCAGGGCGCCTACCGGGGGCTGAACCTCGACGACCGCGAGGACGACCCGCAGGCCGTGGCGGAAAACCGCCGCCGCCTGGTGGAGGCGCTGGGCTTCGGCCCTGGGCAGGTGGCCCGGCTGAACCAGGTCCACGGCACCGACGTGCGGGGGGCCCGCCCCGGCGTGCAGCAGGGTGACGCGCTGGTGAGCCGCGAGCCGGGGCTGCTGCTCGCCATCGGCACGGCGGACTGTTACCCGCTGCTGCTGGCCGACCCGCAGGCGGGCGTGGTCGGCGCGGCCCACGCGGGCTGGCGCGGCACCGTGGGCAAAATCGCGGCGCGCACCCTGGAGGCGATGGTGGCGCGCGGCGCCGACCCCGCGAACGTCCGCGCGGCGGTCGGCCCCGGCATCTGCGGCGAGCGCTACCCGGTGGGGGAGGACGTGGCCCGGCAGTTCGGGGAGGCGGGGCTGGGAGACCATGTGCAGACGCGGGGGGGCCGCCCCCACCTCGACCTCGCGGGGGCCAACCGGGCGGTGCTGCTCGCGGCGGGCCTCAAGCCCGGGCACGTCTGGGTCAGCGGGCGCTGCTCGACCCAGGACGACTTCTACTCCTACCGCCGCGACGGGGGCCGCACCGGGCGGATGTGGGCCGTGATCGGGCTGCCGGACGCGGCCCCCGCGCGGGGGGTGGAGGCGTGAGCCTGCTGCGCCCCCGCGACGTGCTGGCGCATGTCCACGACATCACGCCCGAGTTTCTGGCGGCGCGCGGGCTGCGCGGGCTGCTGCTCGACCTCGACAACACCCTGATTCCCTACGGCAGCTACGAGGAACGCGCCGACGTGATGGCCTGGGCGGCCGACCTGCGCCGCAGCGGCATCCGGCTGTACCTGCTGAGCAACGCGACCGGCAAGCGCGCCCGCTTCTGGATCGACAAGCTGGGCTTCGAGGGGGTCGGCATGGCCGGAAAACCCAATCCCCGCGCCTTTCGCCAGGGCCTGCGCCAGCTCGGGCTACCCGCCCATCAGGTCGGCATGGTGGGCGATCAGGTGTTCACCGACGTGCTGGGCGGCAACCTGGCCGGGATGCACACCATCCTGGTGCATCCGCTGGTGGACAACGCCCTGCCGCACACCCGGGTGACCCGGCGGCTGGAGCGGGCGGTGCTGCGGCGCTACGGGCACGACTGGCGGGCCTGATGGGGCCGGGCCGCATCCCCCCCACACACATGAGGAGACACAGTGGCACTTTCTATCGGTGACCGGCGGCTGGGGGCGATCCTGCTCGAACAGGGATACGTCAGCGACACGGAACTTCAAAAGGCGCTGGTGCGCCACGCCGAGGTCGGCGGGCGGCTGGCCGACATCCTGATCGACTCGGGGCAGGTGGGCGAGAAACGCATCGCCCGCGCCATCGAAGAGGCGCTGGGGATTCCGCTGGTCAACCTGCTGGTCGTCACGCCCGAGGCGGCGGCGGTCGGGGCGGTGCAGGCGGCGACCGCCCAGGCGGTGCAGGCCTTTCCCTTTGCCCGTGAGGAGGGCACCCTGCGCGTCGCGCTGGTCGATCCGCTGTCCAGCGTGGCGATCGAGGCGCTGGAAGACGACTCGGGCCTGAACATTGAGCCGTATCAGGCGCTGCGCGAGCAGGTCATGTGGTCGCTGGCGACCTACTACCCCGAACTCGGCCTGACGCCGCTGCTGCCCAGCGGCCCCGAGGAAGACCGGGGCAGCGACCGGCTGGGCGAGCGCCTGATTGCCCAGGGCCTGCTCAGCGACGCGCAGCTTCAGGTGGCGCTCGACGTGCAGCAGCAGACGGGCGAGGCGCTGGGCGCGGTCTTGCTGTCGCGGGGCCTGCTCAGCGAAGACCAGCTGTACGGGGTGCTGGCCGAGCAGGCGGGCGTGCCCTACCAGCCCGACCCGGGCGCCTATCAGCCGGCCGAGCATGTGCTGGGCGCCCTGCTGCGCGCCGACGCCCTGCGGCTCTCGGCGGTGCCGGTCGAGGAGGACGCGCGCGGCCTGACGGTGCTCACCACCGACCCCCGGCGCCGCGAGGAGCTGGAAACGCTGATCGGGCGCCCGGTCACGCTGGTGCTCGCCAAGCCGCGCGACGTGGACGCCCTGATCGAGCGCTGCTATCCCCAGCGCGGGCGGCTGGGCGAGCAGATGGTGCAGCAGGGCACCCTGTCGCGCTCGCAACTGCGCGAGGCGCTTCAGGTCCAGGCGCGCGGCGGCAAGGTCAAGCCGCTGGGCGAGGTCCTCGTCGAACTGGGTTTTGCCGCGCCCGAGGACATCACCGCCGCGCTGCACAAGCAGAACGCGGGCGGGGGCCGCCTGGAAGACACCCTGGTGCAGTCGGGCAAACTCAGCCCCGAGATGCTGGCGCGCTCCCTGGCCGCGCAACTCGGCTACGAGTACCTCGATCCCGCGCAGAATCCGCCCGACCCCAAGGTGGCCCTCTTGATTCCCGAGGGCACCGCCCGGCGCTACGGGGTGGTCCCGGTGCGGCTCCAGGGCGACTCGCTCGTCGTGGCGATGAAAGACCCGCGCAACGTCTTCGCGCTCGACGACCTGAAGCTGATCAGCGGGCGCGACATCGTTCCGGCGGTGATGGCGGAAAAGGACATCACCCGCCTGATCGAGCGCTACTTCGGCAACCAGGACATGGCGGACCTGGGCAAGCGCCTGGTCGCCGAGAGCAAGGCCCGCGAGGTCAAAAAAGAAAGCGACGTGGACCTCTCGGCGGGGCTGGACGACAACGCCGTGGTGCGCGTCGTGGACAACCTGATCCGGGAAGCGGCGTTGCAGGAGGCCAGTGATATTCACATCGAGCCGACCGCCACCTCGCTGCGGGTGCGCTACCGCATCGACGGGGTGCTGCGCGAGCAAAACGAGCTGCCCCGGGGCAGCGCCCAGAGCATCCTGGCGCGCATCAAGATCATGGGGCAGCTGGACATCTCCGAGCGCCGCATTCCGCAAGACGGCCGGGTGCGCTTCAAGAAGGGCAGCATCGACATCGACCTCCGGCTCTCGACCCTGCCCACCGTCTACGGCGAGAAGGCCGTGATGCGCCTGCTGCAAAAGGCCGAGAACATCCCGGAAGTCGAGCAGCTGGGTTTTTCCGAGCACAACTACCAGCGCTACCTCGACGTGATCGAAAAGCCCAACGGTATCTTTCTGGTCACCGGCCCCACGGGGTCGGGCAAGTCCTTTACCAGTTTCTCGACCCTCAAGCGCATCGCGCGGCCCGAGAAAAACACCACGACCATCGAGGACCCCATCGAGTACGAGATTCCGGGGATCGTGCAGTCGCAGGTCAACATGGCCGCCGGGATGACCTTCGCCCGCGCCCTGCGCGCCTTTCTGCGCCAGGACCCCGACATCATCTTTGTGGGCGAGATCCGCGACACCGAGACCGCCAAGATCGCCACCGAGGCCGCGCTGACCGGCCACCTGGTGCTGGCGACCCTGCACACCAACGACGCGCCGGGCGCGATCACCCGCCTCGACGAGATGGGCGTGGAACCCTTCAACATCTCCGCCTCGGTGGTGGGCGTGCTCGCGCAGCGGCTGGTGCGCCGGGTCTGCGGCGAGTGCGCCCAGCCCACCAACGCCGACCCCGACGTGCTGCGCCGCCTGGGCCTGCCGGAGAGCGAGGTGCGGGGCGCCAACCTGCGCCGCGGCGCCGGGTGCGCCCGCTGCGG
This sequence comes from Deinococcus budaensis, assembly GCF_014201885.1. Taxonomy (NCBI): domain Bacteria; kingdom Thermotogati; phylum Deinococcota; class Deinococci; order Deinococcales; family Deinococcaceae; genus Deinococcus; species Deinococcus budaensis. Next base: position 31,627 of record NZ_JACHFN010000014.1, read on the forward strand.
CGGCACCGGCTACAAGGGCCGCATGGGCATCCACGAGCTGATGATCATCGACGACCCCCTCCGCCGCGCCATCGGGGCCGGACAGACGGCCGCCGAGCTGCGCGACGTGGCCCTGGGCGAGAGCGGCATGAGGACGCTGCGCCAGGACGGCATCGAAAAGGCGCTCGCGGGCCTGACCACCCTCGACGAGGTGCTGGCGGTGACGAGCAGCTAGGCGGGGCCAGCTTCCAGCCGCCAGCGATCAGCCCCCCTTCCCCTCTGTTTCCACTCCCCACGGACCACTCCCTGCTCACCGAGGTTCCCCCATGACCCAGCCTCCCGCCGACATCACCGACATCCTGCGTTTTGCCGCCGAGAAGGGCGCCTCCGACGTGATCCTGACCGTCGGACTGCCGCCGCAGTTCAAGCTCAGCGGCGTGTACGAGGCGCACGGCTTTGCCGAACTCGCCGCGACCGAGACCCGCAAGCTGATGTACTCGATGATGAACGAGCGCCAGCAACGCACCTTCGAGGAAAAGCGCGAGCTGGACTTTTCCTTCGCGCTCGGCGAAAAGGCCCGCTTCCGCGTGAACGCCTTTATGCAGCGCGGTTTCGTGGGCGGCGTGCTGCGCCTGATTCCCACGACGATCCGCAGCGCCCAGGAGATGGGGCTGCCGCAGAACATCATCGACCTGGCGGCCTCGCCGCGCGGGCTGGTGCTGGTCACCGGGCCGACCGGGTCGGGCAAATCGACCACCCTGGCCGCGATGATCGACCACATCAACTCCACCCGCAAGCTGCATATCGTGACCATTGAGGACCCCATCGAGTTCATGCACATGCACAAGCGCAGCGTGGTGAACCAGCGCGAGGTCGGCTCGGACACCCTGGGCTTCAACGAGGCCCTGCGCGCCGCCCTGCGCCAGGCGCCCGACGTGATCCTGGTGGGCGAGATGCGCGACTACGAGACCATCAAGGCCGCCGTCACGGCCGCCGAGACCGGGCACCTGGTGATGGGCACTCTGCACACCAACTCGGCGCCCGAAAGCATCGACCGCATCGTGGACGTGTTTCCCGAAGAGCAGCAGGAGCAGATCCGGGTGCAGCTCGCCAACAACCTCGTCGCGGTGATGACCCAGCAGCTGCTCCCGCGTGCCGACGGGCCGGGCCGGGTGCTGGCCTACGAACTGCTGATCGCCAACCCCGCCGTGAGATCGCTGATTCGCGAGGGCAAGACCTACCAGATCGTGTCCACCATGCAGACCGGCGCCCGCGAGGGCATGGTCACGATGGACGCCTTCCTGGCGAATCTCTACCGCCGCCGGGTGATCTCCTACGACACCGGGGTCGAGCGCGCGGTGGACCCCAAGGAGTTCGCCCGCCTCGCCAACGACCCCACGGCGGGCACCGGGGGCGCGGCCAACTTCGCCACGCCGGGGGGCTTCACGCCGCCTCCTGCCGCCCCGGCGGCGCCCGGCGGCCGCGCGGGCGAGGTGGGGCGCACGGCGGTGGGCACGGCGCCCGCAGCGAGCAGCACGTCCTTCGGGCGGCGGTAGGGGGAGTCAGCCCGCTTCCTGGCGACTGGAAGCAGGCTTCAGCTCATGCTGGGACCTTCCTGCTGGCGATGGGGGGGGGTCACTGGCGACCCCCTACCGCCCCTGCCCCACGTCTACCGCCGCCGCCAGCGTGCCCCCGGCGGCGGCGGTGACCACCAGGGCGTCCGGGGTGACCTGTAGGCCGCTGAGCCGCAGCGCCCCCACGGTGCCCGAGAGGGTCACGCCGGGCGCGGGCGAGAAGGGCAGCCGGGCCTGGACCTGCCCCCGCACCTGCCCGAGCCGGGACGCGAGGTCGAAGCGGGCGGCCTCCCGCAGGTACGCCTGCGCGCGGGCGTCGGCCAGCCAGCCGATCACCCGCCCGGTCAGGCCCTCGCGCCGGGTGGTGACGGTCACGTCGCTCAGGGTGACGGCCTGCCCCGAGGGGTTGAGCGTCGGCGTTCCGGCCACGTCGGCGGTCGCGCGCACCCGCAGGCCCAGCGGACCGGAGACGCGGACGGTCACGGCGGCGCTCAGCCGTGAGCCGCGCGGGGTGACGGTTACGCGCTCGACGCTCAGGGTGGGGGAGAGGGGCACCGGCAGCGCGAAGGTGCGCCGGGCCGCCTCGCGGGTCGCGGCCTGCGACAGCTCGGGGTAGGGCAGGCGCACCGGCACCCGCAGGTCCACCCCGGAGGCGGGCGGCGCGGCCACCTTCAGCGCGGGCAGCGGGGTGGGCGCCTGCGCCGGGGCGCGGCCCAGCCCGGCGGCGAGGTCGAAGGTCGCCCCCACCGTCAGCTTCAGCGCCTCCGGGGTGAAGCGGAAGGGACCCACGCTGAGGCTGCGCGGCGTCACCCGGGCGTAGGCGGGGTCGGGGGTGGGCAGCGTCCAGGGCTGGCCCGCCCGCGCCCACAGCGCCCCGGCCCGCGCCCGCAGGTCCGCTCCCTCGCGGATGGCCCGCGAGACCTCCGCCGCCACCCGGTCCAGCTGCGCCCGCACCTGCGGGTCCACCAGCGCCTGCACGCTGACCCGCACGCCCGGGGTCAGGTCCACGCCCAGCGGATCGGTCCAGGTGTAGTCCCCCGTCACCTTCGCGCCCGCCTGCCAGTCGGAGGTCACGAAGGGCTGGACGCGCAGGCTGACGGTCGCCGCCCCGCCGAAATCGCGCGCGAGGAACGATCCCAGTCCCGCCGGTTCGGCCCGAAAGCTCGCGCGGATGGGCACGCTGACGATCAAAGCGTCACCCTCCGGCGCGGGCCTGACGCTGACGTGCCCGGCGCGCGTGACGGTGCCCTGAAGCCGCACGCTCAGCAGCCCGCCCGCGAACTCGCGCGACTCGTCCACCCGCGCGAACTCGGCGGGTACCCGGGCATTGGCGGCCCCCTGCACCCCCGAGAGCGGCACCGTGACGGGCAGCGTCAGCGAGGAGAGGGCGGCGGCGGGCGCGGCGGTGGTCATCAGCGGAGTCAACAGCATCGGAATGAGAAGGCGTCGCATGGGTCGCCGCCCAGGCTACGCGCAGGCGATGAGGGGGAAAGCAGGGCGCGGCGCGCGGAGAAGCGCAAAGAGAACAACCGCGCGCCGCCTCCCGCGTACCCTCTCTACATGTGGACCCAGCACGACCTGCGCCTCGCGCCCCGCCCGCGCGGCTTTCATCTCATCACCCGCGAGGTGGTCGCGGCCGTGCCCGAACTCACGCGGGTGCGCGCGGGGCTGCTGCACCTGTTTCTCCAGCACACGTCGGCCAGCCTCGCGCTGAACGAGAATGCCTCGCCCGACGTGCGGCGCGACTTCGAGCGCTATTTCAACCACCTTGTCCCCGACGGCTGGGGGGAGTTCGAGCACACGCTGGAAGGGCCAGACGACATGGCCGCGCACATCAAGGCGAGCCTGCTGGGGCCTGCGCTGACGCTGCCGGTGCGGGACGGGCGGCTCGCGCTGGGTACCTGGCAGGGCGTGTACCTGTGCGAGCACCGCGACGACGGCGGCGCGCGGCGGCTGGTGCTGACGCTTCAGGGGGAGGATGGGAGGGCGGATTAGTCCGCGCGCTGGGCGGCGCAGCCCGCGTCCAGCGGCTGGCCGGGCCGCTGCCAGAAGGCCCGTAGCAGTCGGCTGGCGCATTCGCCTCCCTGCCACAGCTGTCCGTGTCCGTTCCAGCGGAAATTCACCCACTGCGACCTCGGTAGCGCCGCGCTCAGCAGGGGCGCATAGTCGGGCGGCGTGACCGGGTCGAGTTCGCCGGTCAGGATCAGCGTGGGCGTCTGCGAGCGGACCGGCTGCCGCAACGCCGCGTCCCCGGCGGGCGGCCAGGCCGCGCAGATGGCCTCCGCTATCCCCAGAGACAGCACCGCCCGGGTCCCCGAGTTGGCACCCACTCCGGGCAGCCCCCGGGTTTCCGGGCAGCCGATGGCGTAACTGGCCAGATTAATGCTGGCCGAGGTTCCCTCGCGGGACAGCAGGGTGCCCAGGTCGGCGGTGTTGCCGTTCCACAGGGCGTTCACCAGCCCGGGAATCCAGGAGGGCGAGCCGCCCCTGTACATCAGGGTGAACAGCAGGCGCTGCACGTCGCGGCTCCGCACCTCGACCTCGTAGCTCTCCCCGCTGGCCTGGCTGAGGTAGGTCACGGCCAGCGGTTCGCGGTCCAGCCGCGTGAGCAGTTCGCTGTAACGTGCCCGGATGTCCGGGTAGGTCGCGGCGCATACCGGATCGTCGGCGCACGCCTGGAGCCGCGCCGCCACCGCCCGGTCCAGAAAGGCGTCGAGACCGGCCCAGTAGTTTCGCCCGGCGGCGACCGGACTGTCGAGCACCATGCTGCGGACCGTGCCGGGAAAGCGGCGCAGCACCTCCTGCGCCAGCCGGGTGCCGTAGGAGACGCCGTAGAGGTTGATCCGCGCGGCCCCCAGCGCCCGGCGCAGGGCGTCCACGTCCCCGGCGCTCTCGGCGCTGGTGTAGGCGGTGAGGTCGAGGCCCTGGCGGGTCAGGGCATCGCGGCAAGCCAGCACGTCCCCGGCCTCCTCGGGCGCGAAGAGGCCGCGCGCGCGTGAGGCCGCGACCTGCTGCGCCTCGCTGCGGGGGTGCGGGCAGGCCAGCGCCGGGCGCGACGCCCCGCTGCCGCGCTGGTCGAACAGCACGAGGTCGCGGTCCGCACTCAGCCCCTGAAGCTCCAGGCGGGTCATGCTCCGGGCCTCGCCCTCGATGGTGCCGCCCGGCCCCCCGTGCAGGTAGACCACCGGGTCGGGCTGGGGTGCCGGGCGGTCACTGCGGACGATCATCACGAACAGCGAAAGACTCCTGCCCCCGGGCCGGGCGTGCCGTTCGGGCACCCGCAGCCGCGCGCACTGCACCCGGCGGGCTTGCAGCGTGTCCGAGAGGGGATAGGCGCAGGGCGCGGGCGTCAGTGCCCCGGTGAGCGGGGGAGGAGGGCCGCCGCCTCCCGCCAGCGCCGAGGAGGCGAGACCGAGGGCCAGCAGCAGACTGCCTGTCAAACGGAGGAGGGTCATCCTCCTGATTCTGGCGTCCCCGGGACTCCGGCACGCGCGAAGTTGCCGTGCCTCACGGCGCGGGCGTGAGCGTCAGCGTGCGGGTGCGCCCCCAGTCGGCCTCGTCGGTGCTCATGGGGAGGTACTCGCCCGAGGCCCACTTCGCCTGCTGGTCGCTGACGTGGTTCCCGAAGGGGCTGCCGCTCTGGCCCAGGCTGCCCACGTACACGCTGCGGTTCATGTCCGCCAGATCGATGATGTGGCGGTAGCTGGGGCCGTGGGTCTGGCGCAGGGTCTCGGGGTGGGGGCGGGCCACGTTCACCGTGTTCGTGCCGCCGGGCGTGGGCGCAGAGTGGTTGAACAGCCACGCCAGCGCGCCCACCTTGCCAAAGGCGCTGTGGTTGCTGGCGACGGTGTGGACCCGGCCATAGGTCCATTCGTCGGGGTCGGGGCCGAGGCGGGCGGCGAGGGTGTCCACCGCTCTGTTCAGGCTGGCGCGCAGGGCGTCGGCGCAGGACCCGAGGCGGGCGGTCTCGTCACGGCAGAGTGCGCCGTCCTCACGCAGCTGCTGGCGCACCGCGAGGCTGGTCAGGCGCGTCTCGTCCCCCAGCTCGTCTTGCGCCACCTTCTGCAACTCGGCCAGCCACGCCTCGAAAATGGTGCTGGGCACGCTGTCCACCGTCTGGTTCCCGTCCCAGGGGCGCAGCAATTCCAGGGCGCGGGCGCTGAGGTCGCTGCCGGGCCGGGTGGCGAGCAGCAGCGGCCTCAGGTCCTGCCACACCAGACTGACCGTGTCGAGCTGAACGCGCTGCACGTCCGCCAGGGTCAGGCCGCCGGATTGGGCGCTCAGCAAGTCGGTGATGCGCCCGGCGCGGTACGGCTCGGCCCAGTTGCGGACGTTGGCGAGCCTGTCGGCGCCGCCCGGCAGCACCTTGTTGTTGGCGGTCACGACCAGGCCGTCGGCGGGGTTGTAGGTGTGGGGCAGCTTCTCAAAGGGGATGAAGCCCCGCCACTCGCGCGAGCCGTCGCCGGGCACCGGGCGCGAGCCGTCCCAGCCGCCGCGAACCGGGATGCGGCCCGGCGCGTAGTAGCCGGTATTGCCGTCCACGTCGGCGTAGACGAAGCTCTGGCTGGGCGCCACGTAGGCGCGCAGCGCCGCGCGGAAGTCGTCCCAGTCCTGCGCGTAGTTCAGGCCCAGGAAGGCGTCGAGGGTGGTGTCGCCGGGCGCCAGCGCGGTCCATTTCAGCGCCACGCGCGGCCCCGCCTCGCCCGCCCCGACCTCCGAGATGACCGGCCCGTGCCGACTCTCGCGGACGGTGAGGCGCACGTCCTCCCCTCCCTTGACTTTGATGACCTCGGTCCGGCTGGTCAGCCTCGCGCCCTCCGGCTCGACATAGAGGTCCTGCACGTCGGGATTGACGTTGGTGACCCCCCAGGCCACCCGGTCGTTGCGCCCGATCACGATGCTGGGCAGGCCCGGAATGCTGGCCCCGATCACCCGCAGCGCCGGCCCCCGCAGGTCGGCGAGGTACCACAGCATCGGGCTGCTCAGGGCGAGGTGCGGGTCGTCGGCCAGGATCGGCTTGCCGGTCGCGGTGCGGCTGCCGGCGATCACCCAGTTGTTGCTGCCCTTGCCCGGCACGCGCTCCATCCCCAGCGAGCGGGCGGCGTCCAGATGGGCTTGCAGGGCTGCCAGGGTGGATGCGGGGAGGGTGGCCCCCGCGTGGCCGGAGCCGCCGGGGGTCGCTCCCTCCTGCCCGACCTCCTCCGCGCTCAGGATGGTGGGCGCGTTCGCCGGGTAGGGGGGCAGCACCGCGTCCAGCCCAGCCTCGCCCAGCCGCCGCACCACGCGCGCGGTCAGCAGTTCCTCGTCCCAGTTGCCGCCCAGGTCGTAGGCCATCAGCTTGCTCCAGGCGATGGAGTCCACATCGGTCCAGGGTTCGGGCGTGTAGCCCAGGATGCGGAACTCGGGGGCGGGTTTGCCCTGCGCCAGTCCCGCATTCACCCCCGCCGTGTAGGCCCGCACCATCCGCCGTGAGCGCGGGGAGAGGGCGGGCAGGGCGGACTGCGCCGCCCGGTAAAAGCCCCAGGTCCGCAAGAAGCGGTCTTGCGAGAGGGCCGCCTCACCCAGCACCTCGGAAAGCCGCCCCTGGGTGACCCGGCGCTGAAAGTCCATCTGCCAGGCCCGGTCCTGCGCGTGCACGAAGCCCAGCGCGAAGACGGCGTCCTCGTCCGAAGCCTGGGCGCGGATGTGCGGCACCCCCCATTCGTCGCGCGTGACCGTGACCGGCCCCGAGAGGCCCGCCAGCGTCACCGTGCCGCCCGTGCGCGGGGTGGAGGTCGCCCTCAGCCACAGCACCGCCGCCAGCAGCAGCGTCAGCACGATCAAGATGATCCACAGCAGGCCCCGGCCCACCCGTCCCATTAAGCGCATCCTGCCTCCTTTTGTGTGCGGTCAGGATAGGGGAGACGGGGCGGGGGCGGGGGCTGGACGCGCTTCGCCCCCAGGCCCCTGCGCCAGCGCCGCGCCCGCCAGGATCAGCGCCCCGCCCAGCAGCATGGCGGGCCGCAGGGGTTCCCCCAGCACGAGAAAGGCCAGCGCCACCGTGAACAGCGGCTCCAGCGTTCCCAGCAGGCTGGCCCGCGCCGCGCCCAGCCGGGAGACCGCCCCGTACAGGGCGGGCACGGCGATCAGGGTGGGCAGCGCGGCCATGCCCAGGATCACGCCCCACTGCGCGGCGCCCTCCGGCATGCCCAGCTCGCCCCGCGCCGCCGCCAGCGCCCCGAAGGCGGCGGCCCCCACCAGCGCGAGGTGCCCGGTCGCGGCGAGCGGGGGGACGCCCCGCAGCCAGCGCTCGGAGGCCAGCAGGTAGGCCGCGTAGAGCGCCCCCGCCCCGGCTCCCAGCGCCAGCCCGAGGGGATCGCGGTCGCCGGCCCCCGGCACCCCCACCACCAGGCCCAGGCCCAGCGCCGCCAGCGCCACCGCCCCCAGCCGCGCCGCGCCCGGCCGCTGCCCCGCCAGCCACCCGAACAGGATCACGAAGGCGGGCGCGAGGTAGAGCAGCAGCCCGGTCGCCCCCGCCGTGACGCGCCCCAGCGCCCCGAAATAGCAGAACGTCGCCAGCACGTAGACCACCCCGGCCCCCAGCAGCGGCCCCCGCTGGGGCCAGCTCAGTCCCCGGCCCACCAGCGGCAGCAGCGCGGCGGCCACCAGCCCGAAGCGCCACGCGAGCACCTGATACGTGCCCAGTCCCACCTCCCCCGCCAGCTTGCCCCAGATGCCCAGCGTGGCGAAACTCAGCGCGGCGACGAGGGCCAGGAGCAAACCGGTGCGGACGGGGGTGGGCATGGAGGGCAGCGTAACGCGCCCCACACCCCCCCCGCAGCGGGGTTGTCTGCGACCCGCCCCACCCCGCCGCCCGCCCCGCTTGCGCTAGCGTCGGGGGTGTGACGCCGCCCGCCCCGCCCCGCCCGCCCGCGCCCTGGCAGGTGGTGGTTGCCCTTCCCATTCCCGCGCTCGATTTTGCTGCCCCACATGGGTATGGGGGCGCCGTGCCGCTGGGCTGCCGGGTGCTGGTGCCCTGGCGCGGCGACCTGGCCGTGGGGCTGGTCGTGAGCGAGGGGGAGGGGGGCGCGGGCACCCACCGCCTGCGCGAGGCCGTCCATATCCTCGACGACGAGGAAGGCCCCTGGGTGCCCCCCGCCACCGTGCGGGCGGTCACCGCCTGGGCGCAGGACGCGCGCCTGCCCGCCGGGCTGGTGTGGGGCGACCTGCTGGGCGTGGGCTGGGAGGCCGACCTCGACCACCGGGTGCGGGCGGTGGCGGGGGCGGACCTGGGCGCTTTCGGCGCGCGGGCGCCGACGCGGGCCTGGGCCGACGCGGCGGCCTTTGCCCCGGGCCTGCTCGACGCGGTGCGCGAACAGGGCCTGCTGGAAGAAGCCTTCCGGCCCCGGCCCCGCACCCGCCCGGTGGTCCGCGCCCGCCCGCTGGCCGAGGTGCCCGCCGGGGCCCGCCGCGTGACCGTGCTGCGCGCCGCGCCCCAGGCCCCCGCCACGCTGACCCCGAAAGGCCGGGTCGCCTGGAGCTGGCTGGCGCAGCACGGCCCGCAACCCACCCTCAGCGCCTGGGCGCGCGGCGCGGGCGTGGGCGCCGGGGTGGTCTCGGGGGTGCTGAACGCGGGCGGGGCGGGGTACGCCCTCGAGGACGCTCCCCCGCCCCCCGCCTGGACCTGGCTGCGCGAGGTCGGCCCCGCCGAGTCGCTGAGCGCCTGGGCTGCGGGCGCCTCGGCAGACGGGGTGGCGCTGACCCCCACCATGGCAGGCACGCTGGCGGCGCGCGGCTGGGCCGACACCGTGCCGGTGCCCGCCTCGCCCCCTGCCCTGCCCGCCCCGGAGGCCGCCTGGACCACCCCCGATCCCGACCGCCTGCCGGAAGCCCCCGCGTGGCGGCTGCACGGGGGCCGCCCCCTGGGCCGCTTCCGGACGCTGGCGCCGCGCGTGCTGCGGCTGCTCGCCGAGGAGCGCGGCGTGTTGGTCCTCGCGCCCGACCACGCCACCCTGCGCCGGGCCTGGGAGGGCCTTTCCGGCCTCGCCACGGCGGCGGGCACCCGCGCGGTGCAGGTGAGCGGCGCGCTGTCCGGCGTGGAGCGCGAGCACAGCTGGCAGCTGATCCGGTCGGGCGGCGCCGGGCTGGTCGTCGGCAGCTACCTCGCCCTCACCGCGCCGCTGCCCGACCTCGCCCTGGTCGTGGTGCTGGAGGAGGGCAGCGACGCCTACAAGCTCCAGTCGGGGTCGCGCGCCTTTGTCCCCGACGTGGCCGCGCGGGTGGCCGCCGCGCACGGGGCCGAACTGGCGCTGGTGGGCGGCGCCCCCGCCGCCGAGAGCGTGCCGCTGCCGGGGGCCGTGCTGCCGCCCCCGCGCGCCCGGGTGCATGTGGTGGACTACGCCAATCCGCCCGAGCAGCCCGAACTCGGCCCCCTCAGCGGCGTGCACCTCACCCCCGGCGACCTGGGCTACCCGATCAGCCACGACCTCGCCCGGCTGCTGCGGCAGGTGCAGGAACGCGGGCGGCAGGCGGCGCTGCTGGCGCCCCGCCGGGGCTACTCGGCCCTGCTGCGCTGCCCCTCGTGCGAGCACACCCCGGGCTGCCGCAACTGCGACGTGCCGCTGCGGTTTCACCAGACCACCCGCCAGCTCACCTGCCACCAGTGCGGCTACCACGAGTCCGTCCCCGACCGCTGCGAACAGTGCGGCGAGCGGATGTGGAAGGCGCGCGGTCCCGGCACCGAGTGGATCGCCGCCGAGGTCGCCAAGCTCGCGCCGGGCCTCCCGGTCTACCGCTGCGACCGCGACCGCCAAGACGACCTCGCCCCCCTGCACGCGGGCGAGAGCGGCGTGGTGGTGGGCACCCAGCTGCTGCTCTCGGGGCAGGCGCCGCCCAACCTCGCGCTGATCGGGGTGACCCTGGCCGACACCTGGCTCAACGTGTCCGACTTCCGCGCCTCCGAGCGCTACCACCGTCTGCTGCGCCAACTGGCCGAGTGGCACCCCGAGCGCGCGCCATTGATCGTCGTGCAGACCTTCCAGGCCGAGCACCCCGCCCTGCGGGTGATGGTGGAGGGCAAAGACGCCCTGGCCTACCCCGCCGCCGAGGAACGCGCCCGCCAGGCCCTGGGCTACCCCCCGCACGCCCGGCTGGCGCAGGTCGAGGTCGCCGCCCGCGACGCGGGCAAGGCGCAGGTCGCCGCCCAGGACATCTTCGACGCCCTGCACGGGGCCGGGGCCACCGCCGGGGAGGTCCTGGGTCCGGCGCCCAGCCCGGTCGCCCGGCTGCGCGGCGTGTACCCCTACCACCTGCTGCTGCGCGCCCGCGACGACGCCCGGCTGGCCCAGCTGCTGGGCAGCCTCGACCGGCCCTGGAAGGCACGGGTGCGGGTGGACGTGAATCCGCGCGGGGGCCTGTAGGGGGAGGGGTGACCCTGCTCTCCTTCTCCCGGATTCCTTCAGTTTCTCCCGGCCCGCCCCGGCGGCTGGGCTAGACTGCCGCGCATATGATCCGTCTCGCCGTCCTCTCGGACCTGCACGCCAACCTGGAGGCGACGCTGGCGGTCCACGCGGACATTCAGCGGCGCGGCATCACCGAGCTGTGGGTGCTGGGCGACCTGGTGGGCAAGGGGCCGCGCCCGCGCGAGGTCGTCGAGTGGACGCGCGAGCACGCCACCCGCGTCATCCAGGGCAACTGGGACGCCCGGGTCGCGGGGGCCACCAACCGCCCGCAGGACCTCTGGCCGCGCGCCCGGCTCACGCCCGATCAGCTCGCGTACCTCGCGGGATTGCCCTACGGCATCGAGGAGCAGTTTGGCGGCGCGTGGTGGCGCTTTGTCCACGCCTCCAGCAAGGGCCTCTTTCACCGCCTGTACCCGCACTCCAGCCTCGCCGAACAGCTCGACGCCTACCTGCCCAACCCGCAGTTCGCCCTTCGCCAGCATGCCGACGCGCTGGTCTACGCCGACGTGCACGAGACGCTGATGCTGGACGTGGAGGGCCGCCCCCTGATCAACACCGGCTCGGTGGGCAATCCGCTCGACAGCACCCTGCCCAGCTACCTGATCCTGGAGTTCGACCCGAACAGCCCCGCCCACAGCGCCACCTTCGTGCGGCTGACCTACAACCGCGACGCGGAGATCACGGCCGCCGAGGCCAGCGGGATGCCCTTTACCCGCGAGTACATCGCGGAACTGCTGACCGGGGCGTACCAGAAGCGGCGGGCCAGAACCGGGGAGTAGGGAGGGGGGTGTGGGAAAAGCAGGACCCCGCACGCGGCGGGGCTGGCTTCTCCACAAGTTCTCCACGCGGCGCGCCGCCCACTACGCGCCGATCTCCCCGCGTTCGCGCATCTTCTCGGCCAGCTTGGAGGGTTCCAGCAGGCTGGCTTCTGCGCCGTAGCGGCGTTTCACCGCGCGCTGAACCAGGTAGATCGCCAGGGCCACGCCCAGCAGGCTGATCACCAGGCCCGGCACGCGCATGATGGCGTTCACCTCGGCCACCTGGGCGTTGAAGGCGTCGCTGCCGAACTTCGCGGTCACCCGGGCGTAGTTCACGGCGCTGTTCACCACGCCGCCGATCAGGTCCACCACCGCGAAGGTGACGGTGCCCGCGACCAGCCCCCGGTGGACGGCAGGGTCGCGCATGGCCTGCTGGGTGGCCGCGCGGTCCTGCGCCTTTTCCCCGATGCTGGCCGCGTCCAGAAAGACCCGGAACAGCGGCACCCGCGTGCCCGCGCTGATCAGGAAAAAGAGGCCCACCAGATACGACCGCGCGCTGTCTTTGACCGCGTACCAGAAGCCGTCCACGTACCAGAAGGCCAGCGCCCCCGAGAAGATCGCCCCTGCCCCGCCGATGAGGGCCACCGGGCTGACGTTGCGGTTCACGAAAAGGTCGGTCAGCACGTAGGCGACCGGAATCAGGGCCGCCAGCAGGTAGGCCCGGATATTTCCAGTGGTGCCGCCGCCGAACACGTTCTCCGAGAAGCTGAAGCCGCTGGTCAGGAGGTTGGGACTCAGGATCAGGATCGGGATCACCAGGGTGAACACCAGATCCCAGACGGTCTTGGGCACGCCCCCCTGGGAGCGGGCGGGTGCGGCGGGACGCGGCGTTTGCGGGGCGGTCATGGGGGGCATTGTCTCACCCGGCGGTGAGGAGGAGGCGGGGCGCAGACGCAGGGGACTTGCCCGCTTCCCGCGCCCTGCCTTCCCTCAGTGGTCGTGCGAGTGCCCCCCCGCCCCCCCGCGCTTGCCGCTGACCTCCTCGCGCATCTCGGCCACGAAGTAGGTGCAGGCTTCCGGGCAGGGAATGGCGCCGGGGACGCCCGCAAAGAAGGTGCAGCCCAGCTTTTCTCCCGCCCACAGCCGGGTCTTGAGGCAGCGGCTGCACACGTCCCTGGCGACCTCCTCGACCTGCTCGGGGGTGGCGCGGGTCACGCGGGCATAGATGCCGGTCTGGCGCCGGGCGGTGGTGGGCCAGGGGGTCGCGCGCAGGCTGTGGGTGTGGTGCGCGTACCCCTCCTCGACCACGGCGGGGTAGAGGTTGTGCATGGCGCGCGGCAGGTCCTCTTCCGACACGACCGCCCGCCAGCCGCGCGGCAGGGTGCGGAAGGTGTGGACCGGGCGGTGGTGCCCGCCCTCGTCGAAGCGCGCGAGGTCGCGCAGGCCCTCGGGGGTCACCACGGTGGTGAGGTCGGGCGCGGGGCGGCCCTCGTCGAGCGCGTGGCGCAGCTCGAACATCCCGGCCTGCGGAAAGACCAGCGCCTCGCCCACCCGGGTGCCCCGGCGGGCCAGCTCCAGAAAGGCGGCCCAGGCCTGGGCGTGCCCGCGGTCCTCGTCGCCGCCGTGGGGAGAAGCCCCGCGCGCCTCCTCGGCGAGGTGCAGCACCACGTCCGCGACCGCCGCGTGGGTGCCCACCGGCTTGGCGTAGTACACCGTCTGCGGGCCGCCCGGATTCCCGGGAAACTCGGTCACGTCGCCCGTCAGGCCCATGTCCTCGGGAATCGTCTCCAGGGTGTGCCAGCCTTCCGAGGCGAAAAAGGGCACGACGACCACGCGCGGGGCCGTCACGACCTGCGGCCAGGTGCCCACCTTGGGGTCCTCGTCCAGAAAGAGGGCCTCGACCTGGGCAAACTGGCCCGAGGCGCGCAGGCGCTCGGCGTTCTGGTAGATCACCCGGTTGGAGTTCTCGTTGCGGGTGGTGCCGTGGCCCAGCACGATCAAGGCGGTGTCGGCGGGGTTCAGGTCCGGCAGGGCTTCGCGGGCGCGCGCCAGGATCACGTCGCTCATGCCCGGATGCACCCCGTAGGGCAGGGTGTAGCGCACCGTCTTGCCGCCCAGCACGCGGGCGACGCCCTCCGGCGCCACCGGCCCCTGGTGGCCCAGCCCCAGCTCACGCGGAATCACCGTCTCGGTGAAGTAGCCTTCCGAGATGAACATCGGAATCACCGTCACGTCGGTGCTGCGGGTGGTTTTCAGCACCTGGCGCAGCGAGGGTTCTTCCTTCCAGTAGCCCTCCACCACCTCGTCGTACAGGCCGCGCCCACGAATCAGTTCCGCGTAACGGTAGACCGCGCCCGCCGACTCGCCGTTGAGGTGGGAGCCGTGACCGATGAGCACCAGAGAACGCATATGGCGCGCACTCTAGCAGCGCGCCTGGCGCGCGAATGTCCCTCCGGCTCAACTTCGGAGTGGTCCCCCGGCGGCCCCGGGCCATGAACCCCCCTACAGTGTGCCCTCACGCACGCTGCGGGCCAGCTGTCTAGGGTGGGGGAGCATTCGGCAGTTCCTTTTCCCAGGAGGTAAGACATGTTTTTCCAGCAACGTGACCGCCACGAGCAGATGGCCCGCCTCGACCCCCGCGACACCAACATGGACGGCACCGTCAGCCCGCAGGAGGCCGCCGCCTACATCCAGGACTACCTGCAAAACGCCTCGCCCGAGGAGCGCCAGCAGATCATGCGCGAGTACTTCTCGCAGATGTCCCCGCAGGAGCGCCAGCAGATGGGCGAGGCGATTGTCCGCAGCCCCGCCAACCCGGTCCAGAACGTCCGCTACGACGACGACAACGACCTGCTGGACGCCTATACCCGCACCGCGCAGGCGCCCATGCAAGACGGCCGCAGCCCGCTGGAAGCCGCCTTCTCGCAGGGCGGCGCCCTGAGCAACCCGATGGTCAAGGCGGGCCTGGTGGGCCTGGCCGCGATGATCGGCTCCAAGATGCTGCGCCGCTGAGGCCCCTCTGCGACCCTGCGCCCCCGGCTTCGCGGCCTGGGGCGCGTTGTTCGTGGGGCGGCTCCGGGCGCGGGGAGGGGCAGGGGGAGGGTGGGGCGGGGGCGCCGCCCCTAAGCGCTGGGTGAAGGCCGGGCAGGCGTCCGGCGTCCCTCCGGTCCCGCTAGAATCGCCCGCAATGCCCCTCTCGTACCTCACGCGCATCGCGCAGACGCCTGCTCCCACCTTCGACGAGGGAGAGCGCGCGGCGTTGATGGCGGCGCTGTGGGAGGAGCTGGGCTACGTCACCGAGCGCGACGAGGTCGGCAACGTGCTGACCCGCCTGACCCCGCCCGGCACCGAGGGGCGCCCCGCGCTGCTGCTCGCGGCGCATCTCGACACCGTGTTCGCGCGCGGCACCGACGTGACGGTGCGCGAGGAACGCGGGCGGCTGGTCGGCCCCGGCGTGGGCGACAACAGCGCCAGCCTCGCGGTGCTCACGGCCCTGCTGCGCGACCTGCGCGGAGAAACGGGCCTGCTGCGCCGTCCGCTGTGGGTCGCCGCCAACGTGGCCGAAGAAGGCCTGGGCGATCTGCGCGGGGCCAAGCACCTGCTGGCCCGCCACCGCGCGGAGCTGGGCGCCTTTGTCGCGGTGGACGGGTACCTGGGCGTGGCAGTCACCCGGGCGGTGGGCGTGCGGCGGTACCGGGCCAGCTTCCTGGGACCCGGCGGGCACTCCTGGGGGGACCAGGCCCCCAGCGCCCTGCACGCCCTGGGGGTGGCGGTGGCCTCGCTGTATGCGCTGCACCGCCCGGCCACGCCGCGCACCACCCTGAACGTGGGACTGGCCTCGGGCGGGACCAGCGTGAACTCCATCGCGGGCAGCGCCGAACTGCTGCTCGACCTGCGCTCGCTCGATCCGGGCCTGCTGGCCGACCTCGACCAGCGGGCGCAGGCTGCCCTGCACGCCGCCGCCCGCGAGGTGGGGGTCAGCCTGCGGCTGGAGCGCGTCGGGGACCGTCCCGGCGGGGACCTGAGGTCGGGCGCCCTGCTGGACCTCGCCCGCGAGGCCGCCCGCGAGGGCCGCACCGACCTGCGGCTGGCCTCCAGCAGCACCGACGCCAACGCCGCCGCGCCGCACGGCCTCCCCGCCATCGCCCTGGGGGTCTACCGGGGCGGCCACGCCCACCGCGAGGACGAGTGGGTGCAGGCCAGCAGCCTCGGCCCTGGCCTGAGGTTCTTGCACCGGGTCGTCGAGCTGTACCAGCGCCGCCCGGTGGCGTAGCCGGGCCGAGCTGCGGGCGGTGCCCGGCTGGAAATTGTGCCCGCCAGTACGGGTTTTTGGTAACCGGGTCGGGGTTTATAGCCCACCATTCTCCCATCTGCCCGGAGCAGAATGGGGGGTACCCATGAACGTGACCCCGCGCCGGACCCCGGCCTCTGGCCTGTCGGTGTTTCTCGTTGCCGCCTCTTTGCTGGGGTCGGGCCTGCTGGGGTCCGGAACGCTGGCCCAGTCGGTGTCCTCGCCGTTTCAAGCGCCGCTCGCCCCGCCCTCAGCCGCCCCGGCTTCGCCCGCCCAGCAGGCCTTCGATCAGGTCAACCGCCTGCTGCAAGGCGAGTACGGCGGCCTGTCCACCGTGGACCGCGCGGCGCTGGCCCGCGAGTACCAGGCGCGGCTCGACGCGGTCTGCGCGCCTGCGCCCACAACCTGTCCGGAAGCCCGCGCGTACCCGGTGATCGAGGCCGAGTTGACGGCGCTGGGCGACGAGCACAGCTTCTTTCAGACGCCCGAGGACTTCGCGGAGTTCGTGGCGAGCGCCACCGGCGGCAACCGGCGGCAGTTCGGCGTGAAGCTCGCCCCGCTCGACGGCCAGAACCGGGTGGTGCTGGAGGTCGTGCCCCAGAGCGCCGCCGAGGAGGCGGGCCTGACGCGCGGCGACGTGCTGCTGACCCTCGACGGTCAGCCCTACACCTACGAGGCCCTGCGCGCGGCGCGGCTGGCGGGCCGGGCGATCACCCTGGGCGTGCAGCGCGCCGGACAGCCCGCCGCGCCGCCGCTGACGGTCACCCTCACCTCGCGCGACAGCAGCACCCGTGACCTGCCGCGCCTGAGTTTCACCGGGGCGCCCGCGCCGGGAGCAGCGGTGGCCGCCCCGGCCCCGGCAGGCAACGTGGCCGTGCTGCGCATCCCGACCTTCCTGTCGGGCGGCGGCATCGCCCAGCGGGTCCACGAGCTGGTGGCCGAAGCCCGGCTGCGCGGCGCCCAGGGCCTCATCGTGGACCTGCGCGGCAACACGGGCGGCAGCCTGGCCGAGTGCGACAGCTCGGTCAGCGCCTTTGTTCCCAGCTTCACGCGGGTGGCGCGCAGCGCGGAGGGCAACTCGCGCACGCTGGTGAGCCGCGGCTCGCGCCTGGAAGACGGCCGCAGCGTGGGCAGCGTCCGCAATCCGCAGCTGTGGACCGGGCCGCTGGCCGTGCTGGTGGACAAGGGCAGCGCCTCGTGCAGCGAGTTTTTTGCCTACGAGGTGCAGTACGCGCGGCGCGGCCCGGTGATTGGAGAGAGCACGGCGGGCGTGGGCAACACCGCCACCCGCATCTTTCCGGTGGGGGACGCCGCCCTGCAACTCACCATCCTGAACTACATCAAGCCCGACGGCCAGCCTTACCCCGAGCGCGTCCAGCCTGACCAGCAGCGCGACCAGACCGAAGAAGACCTGCGCTCGCTCACGCGCGGCCAGGACACCCTGCTGGCTCTGGGCGTGCAGGCCCTGGTCACCGCCCCCACGATCACCCAGGACCGCGCCCGGCCCTGAGCGCAGGTGGGAATTAGGCGGCGGGGACACGGAGGGGAAGCCTTCCCGGTGTCCCCGCCGCCCGTTCATCAGGGCGAGTCTGGCGGCGCCCGGCGGGGCTACACCCGCCGCGAGGCCCGGCGCCGCCCCGTCAGCCAGCCCAGCGCCAGCCCCAGCAGCGCGGGCAGGGTAAACAGCAGCAAGAAGCCCAGCGCGTCGCTGTCACCGATCATGCCGCCCAAGGGGCGCCCCAGCGCGGCGTTCAGGGGGCTGCCCAGCCACGCCAGGGCGGTCCAGAACCAGCCGTCCAGACCGCGCGCCTCGGCGGTGTTCTCCAGCCAGCGCACGCCCAGCAGGCCCAGCGTTTGCAGCGCCAGCGCGGGCAGCAAGATCAGCACGGCGCGCGGTCCCCGTTCGGCGCGCCCCGCCAGGAAGCCCAGCGCCAGCGGCCCCAGCAGCGGCACCCAGCCGATCAGCACCGCGACCAGCAGCAGCATCAGGACATTGATCCAGAGCATGGGGCGAGTTTACGCCCCCGGCGGACCACCCCCATCCGGCTGGCGGTGGGGACGCCAGCATCCGGCCTGCCCCGGGGCCAGCGGGGCTGAAGAGGCCTTGAGCCTTTTCGCAGGTGGCCCTGAGAAACGGCTCACGCGGCCTTGAGGGGTCTGCCACAGGCCCGGGCCACCCGCGGCTCAGACTGAGGCCTGACGGGGGCGGGGTCGCCGGGCCGAGCCGCCCGGAAGTGACGTCCGTGCCGTGCCCCGCTGGAGGAATCCCCTATGCCCAGACGCTCTGCCCTGATCCTGCTGCCCCTCGCCCTCGGTTCCTGCACCCTGATGGCCCCCAACGCCGGAACGGCCGACGGCCTCTTCCTGCAAGCGGCGACCGGCAGCAACCTCTTCGAGATCCAGTCGTCGCAACTCGCGCTGAGCAAGTCGAACACGGCGGCGATCCGCGCTTTCGCCCAGCAGATGATCACCGACCACACCACGGCCCAGAACCAGGTGAATACCCTGGCCGCCGCGCGCAACGTGCCGCTGCCCAAGGTGCTCCCCCCCGAGCTGCAACTCAAGATCACCACCCTGAACACCCTCAGCGGCGCGGCCTTCGACGCCGCCTACGCCCGCGAGCAGGTGCTGGGCCACCAGCTCAGCATCAGCCTGCACCAGAACCAGCAGACGGCAGGCCGCGACCCGGCGGTGGTCGCCTACGCCGCCGAGAAACTGCCGGTCATCACGGGGCACCTCCAGCAGGCCCAGGCGCTTCTCACGGCCACCCCCGCCGCTCCTGCCACACCCAGCGCCCCGTAATCTCCAATCCACACAACACGCCCCACGGCCAGCGAAAGGACGTGGGGCGTGTCATGTGGTCGGGCCGCAGGGATGGCTGCCCTGCGAACTTCGCCCTTCCCCACGGCTCTACCGCACCGCGAGACGGTGGGCGCAACCGGAGCGCACCAGGATCAAGCGTTGCGGCCCAAGGCCGTGTCCCCTGCGCCGCTCCTCTGCCAAACGCAGCGTTCCTCCCCAGCGCCCTCCCCTCACCCCTGCGCCGCCTCCCGCGTCGGCACCTCCCGCAGCGCCCAGCGCAGCCCCAGCGCCGTGAGCAGCCCCACCGCCATCAGGCTCAGCCAGGGCAGCAGCGGCAGCCCGATCCGCGCGCCCGCGTCAATCAGCAGGCCGCCGACCACGTTGCCCACCGCGCCCCCCAATCCCAGGCTGATCGCGGAGAACCCGAAATAGCTGCCCGTCAGCCCCGGCGGGGCCAGCCGCGCGGTGAGCGTCTGCTGGGTGGGGTAGACCAGCATGGTGCCCAGGCTGTAAAGCGCCACGCAGGCGAGCAGTTGCCCGAAGGTCGCGGCAAAGCCCATCAGGCCCAGGCTGAGGGCGACTGTCAGCACCGCCGCCACCAGCGCGACCCGCGTCCGCACCCGCCGCTCGACGAACCTGAGCAGCGGGTATTGCAGCACGACCGCCAGCCCCGCCGACAGGCCGTACAGCGGCCCCGTGGCTCCCGGCCCGGCCAGCGCCACCGCCTTGAGGGTGACCGCCACGTTGAGCTGGGTGCTGAGCAGGAAGTAGCCCACCAGCACCAGTGTGAAGCGCCGGAAACGGCGGTCCAGGGCGGCTGTCTTCAGGCCGTCCAGCCCGCCTCCGGTCACGGCGGCGGGGCGAAAATGCGGCAGGGTCGCGGCCAGCACCGCGCAGGCCAGCAGGTACACGCTGCCCGCCGCCAGCGCCGCCGTGCGGAAGCCCAGCCCCAGCAGCGCGGCCCCGATGAGTGGCCCGGTGACCATGCCGAGGTTGCCCGAGATGCTGGTCAGGCTGAACATGCGGGTGCGGTGCTCCGGCGCCGTGACGGCCGTGATCGCCGCGTTCTTGGGCGCGTCGAAGAGGCCGCCGCCTATCCCCGCCAGCAGCGCCGCCGCCAGCAAGACCGGCAGCGTCTCGGCAAAGCCCATCCAGGCGAAGCCCAGCGTGCGAATCAGGCAGCCGGCCAGGATCAGCGGCTTGGGGCCGATGCGGTCGGCCCAGGCCCCGCCGAACACCGTCAGCCCCTGCTGGGTGAGCTGCCGCAGCCCCAGCACCAGCCCCACGCTGGCGGCCGCCCAGCCCAGCTCGTCGACGAAATGCACCGTGACCAGCGGGATCACCGCAAAAAACCCGCCCCACATCAAAAAGTTCGCCGCGATCAAGCCCAGCTGCGCGCCCGACAGGCGAAAGGGGGGAGCGGTGGGGGCGGGCGCAGTCACGGGGGAGAGGCTACACCCCCAGGCACCCGGAGACCCCGGGGCCACCCGGCAGGACCGGGTACGCTGCGGCCATGGCGCCCCAGCTTCTGCCCCTCGCCCCCCGCGTGCAATACCTGCCCGGCGCCGTCAACAGCCTGGTGCTGGAAGACGGCCAGGGCGGCGCGCTGCTGGTGGACACCGGCCTGGACGATAGCCACGCGCGCGGGTTACTGCGGGCGCTCGCGGCCGCCGGGCTGACCCCCACGGCGATCCTGAACACCCACAGCCACGCCGACCACCACGGCGGCAACGCCTTTATCCTGGGCCGCTTTCCGGGGCTGGAGGTTTTCGCGCCCTCCCTGGAAGCCGCGATCATCCGGCATCCGGTCCTCGAACCGCTCTCGCTGTGGGGCGCCTGGCCGCCGCCCGGGTTGCAGAGCAAGTTTCTCCTCGCCCCGGCCAGCCCGGCCCAGCCGGTGGAGACCGGGGCGGTGCGGCTGGGCGGCGTGGAGGTCGAATTGCTGGACGTGCCCGGCCACGCCGCCGAGATGGTCGCCGTGCGCGCCGGAGACGTGCTGTACGCCGCCGACGCCCTCTTCGGCCCGGCGGCGCTCGTCAAGCATCCGCTGACCTTTTGCGCCGACTCGGGCCACCAGAAGGCGTCAGCGGCCCGGCTGGGCACCCTCTCCGGGGTGCGGGTGGTCCTGCCCGGCCACGGCGACCCCACCCCTGACCTGTCCGGGCTGGTCGCCGCCAACCTCGCCGCCTACGCCCGCACCACCCAGGCGGTGCTGGAGGCGGTGGCGGAGGGCGCGGCGAGCGTGGACGACCTGCTCGCCCGCGTCTGCCTGCGCCTGGGCGTGACCATGAGAGACCCCGGCGCGGTGGTCCTGAACCGCGCGGTGGTGAGCGCCCACCTGACCGAGCTGCTGGAGGCGGGCGCCGTGGAGTGGGCGGTGGAGGCGGGCCGCTTGACCTTCCGGCCCGCCTGAGGCGGGGGGCTGGAGCGGGCCGGGCAGCGTCAGGACTTCGGCCCGCCGTAGGCCCGGCGCTCGTGGCGCAGCGGCACCAGCCACCACACCCACAGCAGCAGCAGGGCCAGCCCGCCCGGCATGATCCAGGCCAGCGGGCCGGGCACGACCTGGGCCGCGACCAGCCGCGTCGCCAGCACCAGCGCCAGCGTCATGAACACGGCGCCCGCCCGGACCAGCCGGGTCGCGGTGCCCTTGAACTCCTCGGGGTGACGCATCGGGCGGCGCAGGTAATGGTGCAGGGCGGGCGCGCTGAGCAGCACCAGGCTGAGCAGCGAGCACAGGAAAGTCGCCGTGTAGACCCAGCGCTCCGGGGCCGCCACGTCGCGGAAACTGGCGTTGAAGGGCAGAATGATCAGGAAGCTGGTCAGCACCTGCGCGCCCTGAAGCAAGATCCGCAGCTCAGCCAGCAGATCGGCCAGCGTGTCGGTGTCGGGCACCTGGGTCATGGGAGAGACCAGCATACGGCCCGGGCCGCCGCAAGCGTGAAGAAACCCCGTATGGGAGCGCTCCGGGAGGCGTCGTAGCGTGAGGCCATGACCAAGAAGACCGCCGCGACCCCCCGAGCCAGCCGTGCCAAGGTCGGCGCGTCCACTCCGGCCGAGCAGGCGAACGGGACCCCGGGCGTGCCTGCCCAGGGCGAGGCCAAGGCCGACGCCGCGCACCTCGACACCGTGCACAACCGCCTGGTCGACCACGGCTACCTCTCCGAAGAAGAGTTCGGCACTGTCAGCGAGGCCTTGCAGCGCAACCTCGCCACCACCATCAGCCTGTACCTGAAGTTCAAGAAGTACCATTGGGACATCCGGGGCCGCTTCTTCCGCGACCTGCACCTCGCCTACGACGAGTTTATCGACGAGTTTTTCCCGTCTATCGACGAGCAGGCCGAGCGGCTGGTCGCGCTGGGCGGCAGTCCCGTCGCCGCGCCTGCCGACCTGGCGCGTTTCAGCGCCGTGGCGGTCCCCACCGAGACCGTCCGCGACGCCCGCAGCCAGGTGGCCGACTTGGTGGGCGACCTGACCCGCGTCAGCAAGAGCTACCGCGACGACGCGCAGACAGTGGACGAGGCCAACGACCCCGTCACCGCTGACCTGTTCACCGGCTACGCGGCCACCCTGGACAAGATTCGCTGGATGCTCCAAGCGATGATGGACGACGACCGCATGAACTGACGCACCGGCGGCGCAGCGGAGAAGCCGAGAGACCACCGGGCCGCCCCGGTGGTTTTCTGATGGAGGCCCATGAGCAAGAAGTTCGACTATTCCCTCGATTACGCCCAGCTCGACCTGCGCGCGCACCCCGAACTGTACCGGGTGGGGGTGGGCGAGCAGGGGGTCTTGCTGGTGCAGCCGTACAAGGCCGAGCTGCTGCCGCACTGGCGCTTTGCCACGCCGGAGGCGGCCCGCGCCAGCAGCGAGCGAATCTACGCGATGTTCCTGGAGTATCTGCGCGCCGGGGACTTCGTGGGGGCCGACATGGCGCGCAAGTTTCTCCAGATGGGCTTTACCCGCTCCCGGCGCTATGCCAACCACCGGGGCGGCAAGAAGTACGGCGGCCCGGTGCCCGCCGACAAGAAGGGTCAGAGCGGTGCCCACGGCCGCGCCGAGCTGCCCCGCACCCCGGAAGACCCTGTCAAGGCCGAGTCGGCCCGCATCTTCAAGGCCCGCTGGGACCAGGCCGAGGCCAACGAGGACTACGCCCGCCTTAAGCGCGAACATAAAGCGCGGTACGGGTAACCTGGTGTCCGAGAGGGAAAAAATCGCCCTGCATCTCTTGACGCCAGACGCATACGGCGCTATCTTCAAGAAATCAAGGCGGCCCACGGGTCGCCTTTTTGCGTGTCCGGCCCAGGCAGGGTGCGGGCCGCCGGGGGGTCAGCGGTCCGCGAACCGCTCGGCGTAGAGGCCCGCCAGAAAGATCGTCTGGTAGGTGGCGTTCATGGTGTCGAGCACCTTGCCGCTGTATTCGAAGGCCCACTCGCCCGCACGGGTCTGCCACCAGACCCCCAGCAGCACGGCGTGGTCTTCGAGCTGCATGGAGACGCTGGTCTCGAACCCCGGCGCCCGGGCTTGCAGCACCATGCCGTCCAGAAACTGGAGCGAGCGCGGCATGCTGTGGATGCTGACCGCGTACAGGTGGCCGACCTGGTCGCCCTGGCGCCGCTTCAATTCTCCGAGGTCCACCTGAAACTCGCGGGACTTGGAAAAGACGTCGGGCGAACCGGGCAGATGGGTGATCTCAAAGGCGCTGCGGTTGGGAAAATCAATCAGGCCGCTGGGCGCCACATGGACGACTTGCAACTCGGCGTGGACCACCCAGAGGGCCGCCGCGTGGACGGCGAGGTAAAGGGTGGGGCGTTCTTCGGTCATGCGTCTCCTCGGGGACAGGCACGGATGCAACCCCGGCCCACAGGGTACGCAACGGTTGACCCTCCGGGGCCTCACGCTTCAGGTTTTCCCAGGTCCGTCAACCTGGCCTTGAGACGGACCTCACGGCAGCGTGCCATGAACTTTTCCCCCGTGCCGTGCGGCCAAACCCGGGTGCGCCAATGCCGGACCAGACTGCCGGGCGTGTCCGGCAGCCCCACAACGTCGCCCCGCATCAGGTGAGGCCCCATGAAGGGCGCGCTCTTTTGGTTGCATCACCGCCCAGGAGGGCGGTCCCCCCCGAGCACCAGCGCCGCGAGGTCGTCAGCCGTGTTCACGTTCTGCAAGGCGCCCGGACTCACCGTCTCGATCACGGCGTGCGGCACGGTCCGCGTTGCGCCGGGCGGCGCGGCGGCGCGCAGGCGGCGTTCGCCCGCGTCGAGCTGCGCCGTGACGGCGGGCCGCAGCGACGTGTGGTACAGGGCCGCCAGCGGCTGCGGCCGGTGCTGGGCGTCCAGCGCCTGCACCGCGCGCACGTCGGGGCCACGTTCCTGCGCGAGCGCCCGCCAGTACGCGGGCGTCAGGCGCGGCATATCCACCCCGGCAAAAGCCACCCAGACCGGGCCTGCCTGGGCCTGTGCCGCCGCCAGCGCCGCTTCCAGCGCGGCGAGCGGTCCCTGGCCGGGGCGCGTGTCGGGCAGCTCGCGCCAGCCGGGCAGATCGTAGCGGCCCGGCGGCACCACCAGCAGCCGCAGCCCCACCCCCTCCAGGCTCGCGGCCACGTGGGCCAGCAGGGTCCGGCCCTCCAGCAGCGCCCCGGCCTTGTCGCGGCCAAAGCGGCTTGAGCGCCCGCCCGCCGTGATCGCCCCGACCAGGTCCTGCACGGATCAGCGCCCCGGCGCCGGGGCTGCGGCCGGGGCTGTGCTGCGCGGCGGCGCTGGCCGGGTGCCCGGTCTCTGGCCTGCGCCCTGGGTCTTCATGGTTTACCTATATTGCACGCTGACCGACACTGCCGCGCCGGGCCGTGCGGGCACACTGCTCTTGTTCACATTTCAGCTCAGCCGTGACCAGGAGGTATACCCATGAACCGACTCCTCGTGTTCGCCCTTCCTCTGCTGCTGGGGTCCTGCACCCTGATGACGGCAGGCAGCCCCTACACGCTGGGCAAGCAGCCGGCCGCCGGGGAGCTGAACCCCAGCGGCACCGTCAGCGTGCAGCGCTCGGCCTACATGGTGATGACCGAGGCCCGCGCCAGCGGTCTGCGGCCCAACCAGGCCTACGTCGCGCACTACCACCTCCAGGGCACGGCGGGCGCGCCGCCCTGCGAGAGCGGCGGCCCGCCCATCATGAGCAGCAAGATCGTGGCCACGACCGACGCCAACGGCGTGCTCACCATGTCGGGCCGGGTGCCCAGCGGCGACGTGCTGGCGGCGACCTACTTCAACATCCACACCGCTGCCGACGCCGAGGGCACCCCGGCGGACCCCGGCGTGGCCTGCACGGCGGTGCGGTTGCAGTAACGCCGCCCCCCTTCCCCGCCCGCGCGCCCCTGCCCCTGCCGGTGGGGGCGCCAATCTGGGTTAGCCTGCGCGCGTGAGTCTGCGAATCCTGGGCGGCAGCGCGAGAGGCCGCGCCCTGAAAGTTCCTGAGAGCGCCCGGCCCAGCGGCGTCCGTCTCCGCAAGAGCCTCTTTGACCTGCTGGCGGCGCGCAAACCCTCGGGCAGCTTCCTCGACCTGCACGGCGGCAGCGGCGCGGTGGGCCTGGAGGCCGCCAGCCGGGGCTACGCGGTCACCCTGATCGAGCTGGACCCCCGCGCGGTCCGGGCGCTGGAGGACAACGCCCGGCAGCTGGAGTTGCGGGTGCGGGTGCTGCGCGGCGACGCCGAAGCGCTGCTGCCGGGGCTGGGCGCCTTCGACGTGGTGTTCAGCGACCCGCCCTACGTGCAGGACATTCCGCGCCTGGCGAAGAAGCTGCTGGCCTCCGCTGTCCTGGCCCCGGGCGGCCTGCTGGTCTGCCAGCATCCTGACCGCACGGGGCTGCCGGAGGCGCCCGGCTTCGTGCGCGAGGAGCGGCGCTACGGCAGCAATACCCTCACGCTCTACGTGCGCGCCGAAGCGGGCGACCCGGCAGGCGGCCCCGCATGAACGCCGTCTTTCCCGGTTCCTTCGACCCCATCACCAGCGGCCACATGGACGTGTTGACGCGGGCGTCGCGCATCTTCGATCAGGTCACCGTGACGGTCATGCACAACGCCCGCAAGCAGGGCAAGCACCTCTTTACCCTGGAAGAGCGCCTGGCGATCTTGCACGAGGCGACCGCGCATTTCGGCAACGTCAGCGTGGACACCTTCGGCGGGCTGCTGGTGGACTACATGGCCCGGCAGCAAAAAGGCATCATCGTGCGCGGCCTGCGGGCGGTCTCCGACTACGAGTACGAACTCCAGATCGCGCACCTCAACCGCCAGATCGGGGAGGTCGAGACGGTCTTCATCATGGCCGCGACCCGCTGGAGCTTCGTCAGCTCCACCATGGTCCGCGAGATCGCCAGCTACGGGGGCGACATCTCCGAGATGGTGCCCCGCGCCTCGGCGGCGGCCCTGCGGCGCAAGTTCGCGGAGGTGTACGCGGAGCGGGAAGCGGGCGCCTAGCTAGCCGCGAGCCGTGAGAAAAGGCGCGAGGCCGGGGGCGCAGGGTCCGCCCTCCCGGCCTCGCCGCTGACGCCCTTCAGACCGGCTGTTTCAGCTCCTCGGCGGCCGTGCGCAGCGCCCCGGCGCGGTCGGTGGCCTCCCAGGGCAGCCCCTCACGCCCGAAGTGGCCGTAGGCGGCGGTCTGCGCGTAGATCGGGCGCAGCAGGTCGAGCTGCGCGATGATCGCTTGGGGGCGGGCGTCGAAGTGGCGTGCGACCAGTCCAGCCAGCACCTCGTCGCTGACCGTGCCGGTGCCGTAGGTGTCCACCCGCAGGCTGACTGGATGCGCCCGCCCGATGGCGTAGGCGACCTCGACCAGCGCCCGCCGCGCCAGCCCCGCCGCGACCACGTTCTTGGCGATGTAGCGCGCGTAGTAGGCCGCCGAGCGGTCCACCTTGGTGGGGTCCTTGCCCGAGAACGCGCCGCCGCCGTGCGGGACGGCTCCCCCGTAGGTGTCCACGATGATCTTGCGCCCGGTCAGGCCGGTGTCGCCGTGCGGGCCGCCGATCACGAACTTGCCGCTGGGGTTGATGAAGAACTTGGTCTCGTCGCTGAGCAGCTCCGCCGGGATCACCGCGCGGATCACGTGCGCGATCATGTCGGCGCGAATGCTCTCCTGGCCCACGTCCTCGCTGTGCTGGGTGCTGATGACGACCGTGTCCACCCGCGTCTCGCGCGCCTCGTGCGGTTCGCCGTCGCGGACGACCGTCACCTGCGCCTTGGCGTCGGGGCGCAGGTAGGGGAGGGTCCCGTTCTTGCGCAGCTCGGCCAGCCGCCGGGTGAGTTTGTGCGCCAGCGAGATGGGCAGCGGCATCAGCTCGGGCGTCTCGTCGGTCGCGTAGCCGAACATCAGGCCCTGGTCGCCCGCGCCGATCCGCGAGTGCTCATTCTCGGGGCGGGCGCGCTCCTCCTCGCTCATCTCCCGCCATTCCTCGGAAAAGTTCACGCCCCCGGCGATCTCGGGCGACTGCTCGTGCAGGGCGACGAGCACGGCGCTGTACTCGGCGTCGAAGCCGTAGTTGGCGCGGGTGTAGCCGACTTTCATCACGGCGTCACGCACGGTTTTTTGCACGTCCACGCGGGCCGTCTGGGCCGTCACCTCGCCCGCCACGACCGCCATGCCGGTGGTCAGCAGCGTCTCGACCGCGACCCGGCTGCCCGGTTCCTGGCGCAGAAACTCGTCCAGAATGGAGTCCGAGATGAAGTCGGCCAGCTTGTCCGGGTGGCCTTCCGATACCGATTCCGACGTGTAGAACTTCCGCATCCTCTGCTCCTTCGCGCGGGGGGGCGTCTCACAGAACAGCCTGGAGAGGGATGGCGCTGAGGTCCCCCGCGCGCGTGGCCTGCTCCACGGGGGGAGACGGGGCACCCCGGCAGCGTAACGCAAGGGCCGGGGCCAGGAAAAGGACGGCTGGCGACAGAGGGCCGCTTCCCCTGCTTCTGAGGGGGCGGCTACGGTGAGCGCTGCGCCTGACCTGGATCGGCCGCCATCGCCGCCGCGATCCCCGCCGGCAACTCCCCCGCCACCCGCTCCAGCGTCCGGGCCGCCGCCGCCCGCACCATCTTCTCGAAGGCCGCGCCGCCCCAGCCCTCAGCCTGCGGCAACCCCAGGTGCGCGCGAAAATGAAAGTGAAAGGTGGCGACCCCCGCCCCGTCCACCTGCGCCTGCCCGGCGACCTCCACCCAGGCCCGCTCGCCCGCCACCGGCTGCGGGAGAAGGGCCGCGCCCTGCGGCGTCTCCTCCAGGCGGCTCCGGAAGGGCAGGTCCACCTCGCCCAGCACCGGCACCGTGACCACCAGCTCGCCGCTGACCCCCCCCGGCCCGGCGCGCAGGTCGCGCAGAAACTGCACCCGCGCCAGCGCCCGGCCCGCGTCGCGCACAAAGGCCAGGGCCGCCGCCTGCCCGCCGGGGTGGGGGAGGGCAAAGCTCTGGGCGGCCTCGATCTGGAGGTCCGGGGCGCGGCCGGGGGGGTCGCCGGGGGTCAGTCCACCCACTCGATCACCACGCGGTTCTCGGCGACGGCGGCCTGCAACTCGGCGTCGTTCGCGCTGCGCAGCCGGGGCAGGTGCGCGAAGCGGGGGGTGGCCGAAGCGTAGCCCAGGCGCACGATCACCTCGTCGCTCACCTCGTCCTTGCCGATCCGCCACACCAGCTGGCCGCCCAGCGTTTCCAGGTGCCGGGTCAGGTCCGGGGGCAGCTCGCCGGAGGGGCCGGGGGCGGAGGCAGTCATGGGGGCCATTGTGGGGGAAGCGGGCGCGGGAGTACAACGGAGGGCATGACCCGCGAGAAGCTCTCCCCAGAGGACACGGCCTCCCTCTCCTGGCGGGCGCTGGAAACCCGGGTGGGCCTCGGCGCCCTGCCCGCCTTTCACCGGGCCTTTCTGACCTGGCGCGGCGTGGCGGGCACAGACGAAATGCCGCTGCGCCGGGTGGGCCAGCGCGTCGAGGCCGAACTCAACCGGCTGGTGCAGTCGGGCCAGGCCACCCGGGAGGGCGAGGACTGGGCGCTGGCGCCTGGAACGCTCGGCGGGTTCGAGGCGGCCCGTCCCTATCTGCCCCCCTCCGGCGCCTCGGCGGGCGAGGCCGGGGCCAGCGGCAGCTCGACCACCTCGTAAAGCCACTGGCCGTCGGTGGCGACCCGCGCCGCCTCGTCGGCCTCCTGCGCGCTGCCGAAGACCCGGCGCTCGCCCGCGTCGTCTTCCAGCCAGTGCGGTTCGTCCAGCAGAGCGTCCTGGCCCTGGGCATCTTTGTGAACGTACTGAAGGCGGACGGCGTGGGGCATGGCCCCCAGGCTACAAGACGGGGTGGGCCGCTACAGAATGCGCTGGCCCAGCAAGCTCGCCGCCATGCTGACCATGACCTCGGCGGTCTGGTTGCGGGTGTCGAGCACCGGGTTGACCTCCACGATGTCGAGGCTGGTGACCCGGCCCGACTCGGAAAGCAGTTCCATCAGCAGGTGGCCCTCGCGGTAGGTCAGGCCGCCGGGGACCGGGGTGCCCACGCCGGGGCAGACCGAGGGGTCCAGCGCGTCGGCGTCAAAGGACACGTGCAGCCGCTCCACGCCCGAGAGCCGCTCCAGCGCTTCTTCCGTGATGCGGGTGATGCCCAGCTGGTCCACGTCCTTCATGGTGTAGGCCTTGATGCCGGCTTCCCGCAGCAGCCCCCGCTCGGAGGCGTCCACGCTGCGGATGCCGACCATCACGATGTCCTCGGGGCGCAGGGTCCAGCCGCCGCCCAGGGCCGCCAGGCCGGGGTCGCCCAGGCCGGTGAGGTGCGCGACCGGCATCCCGTGAATATTGCCGCTGGGGCTGCTCTGGGGGGTGTTGTAGTCGCTGTGGGCGTCCACCCAGAGGAGTCCGGTGCGCGCGCCCCCGCCGCCCGCCGGTTGGCCGCGCCGCGCGTTGCCGCTCACGGTGCCCATGCTGACGCTGTGGTCGCCCCCCAGCGTGACCGGAAAGCTGCCTTGGGGCAGCGCCGCCAGCCGCTCGGCCGTGGCCCGGCAGGCGTCCAGAATGGGATCGAGAAAGACCAGCCCGCTCGCCGCGTGCTTGTCGAGGGTCTCGGGCAGCGCGACCGGCACGTCGCCCAGATCGGTGACGTGGTGCCCCAGGTCCCGCAGCGTCTGGGCCAGGTGGGCGTTTCGCAGGGCCGAGGCGCCCATATCCACGCCCCGGCGCCCGGCCCCCAGGTCCATCGGAATGCCCAGAATAGTCACGTTCATGGCCCCCAGCCTAGGGCCGCCGCCGCGCTATGCCTCAGCCTTGCAAGAATATGTGGCCGGCGGCGGCGGAACAGCGGCCAGGGCGCCCTGCCGGTGAATAGTCATAAGCAGTAGGTGGCCGCGTCGCGGGGGGTGAGGGCGGATTGGCCGGGAAGCGCCGCGCTAGACTCATCTCCCGCCCGTGACTGCTCTCCTGCCTGCCTCCCTGCCCCCCGCCGGATCGCCCCCCACCGGGTCGCCGCGCCGCGTGATGGTGGTGGCCGACTACGTGCATCCCTTCGTGTACCGCGAGGGCTTCGGGCAGCGGGCGCCTCCCGTGGACCTGGTGCTGGCGGCGGGCGACCTGCCAGGCTACTACCTGGAATTTCTGGCGAGTTCGCTGCCGGTGCCGGTCGTGTATGTCCACGGCAACCACGGCGACGAGACCGTCCACGAGGGCGAGACCCGGGTGCCGCCCCGGGGCGTGGTCGCCGCGCACGGCCGGGTGGTGACGGCCGCCGGGCTGCGCATCGCCGGGTGGGGCGGCGTGCCCCGCTACCGCCCGGGCGGCGAGGGCCAGTACAGCGCGGGGCAGGCCCGCCGGGGGCTGCGGTGGCTGGGCTGGCAGGCGCGGGGCGGCGTGGACATCCTGCTCACGCACGCGCCGCCGCTTGGTCCGCACAGCGGCAGCGACTACGCCCACCGGGGCTGCGAGGAAATCACCCGCTTCATGCGCCTGCGCCGCCCGCGCGTGGTCGTCCACGGCCACGTCCACGACTACGAGGGCCGCAAGCTGGCCTACCTCGACGAGGCCAGCGGGGCCAG
This sequence comes from Deinococcus budaensis, assembly GCF_014201885.1. Taxonomy (NCBI): domain Bacteria; kingdom Thermotogati; phylum Deinococcota; class Deinococci; order Deinococcales; family Deinococcaceae; genus Deinococcus; species Deinococcus budaensis. The sequence goes on from NZ_JACHFN010000014.1 coordinate 62,501, forward strand.
GGTCGTCAACGCCTACGGCTACCACCTGCTCGAAGTGTAAGAAGGCACGGATTTTGCCGTTCAGTACGCCATTTTCCTTAAGGCCAGGTGGCCGACTGGCACATGAAGGCCCGCTGCGGGGGCGGCATACTGCGCCCTGGCTCAGACGCGGCGACCAGCGGCGCGGGGGAGCCGGAGGGAGACGCCCACCTCCCATCAAACGGGCGCGCGAGCGGGGCGGACGCAGGCCGACGGGGGGGTTCGACACCCTTCACCCGCACCATCAGGGAGGGGAGCCGAGTCAGGCTCCCTTCTTTCTTGGCCCTTTCTTGGCCCCGCGGACCGTGGGCTTGCCCTAGCATCGGGCGGTGTCCGACGCTGCCCAGACGAACGCCGCCCGCGTCACCGAGCTTCACCGCGCCTTTGGGGTGCCGGTGCCCGAGCGGCCCGCCGTGCCTGGCCCTGACCTGTTGGCCCTGCGCCGCACCCTGATCCACGAGGAGACGGCGGAGGTGGAGGCCGAATTCGCGGCCCTGGCGACCCGCCTGGGCGCGGGCGAGACGGTCCCGCCCGGCGACCTCGCGCCGCTGGCCCACGAACTCGCGGACCTGCTGTACGTGACCTACGGGGCGCTGACGACCCTGGGCATCGACGCCGACGCGGTCTTTGCCGAGGTCCACCGCGCCAACCTGAGCAAGCTCGGCGGCCCCAAACGCGCCGACGGCAAGTGGCTCAAGCCCGGGGGCTGGCAACCTGCCGACGTGCGGGGGGTGATTGAGGGGCAGGCAGTGGGGAGTCGCCCGGGGGAGGGAGGCCAGGGTGGTCCCGCAAACCCCCGGCCTCCTGACCCCTGACCGTTCTCAGAACGGCGTGTCTTCCTCGGCCACCGCGACCGGAGCGGGGCGGGCGGCGGGTTGGGGGCGGGTGGGGGCCGGACGGGCGGCGGGGGCGCCCGCCTGGGCTGCCGGACGGTTCCCGCCGGGCACCGCGTAGCGCTCCTGCCGCTTGCCGCCCCGGAAAATGGCGAGGGTCACGTACTCGAACTCGCCGTCGGCCTTCTCGCGCACGTGGTCGGGATCGGTGTTCTTGGCGCCGCGCGAGTACTTGACGGCGGCAGGCAGCTTCATCTTGCGGCTGTCCACCGCTTCCAGCTCGCGGCGGCGGTAGGCGTGGCCCCGGTGGATGACCAGGTCCTCGCCGTCGGGGCTGGTCCACTTCCTGGCGCCGATCAGGTTCCAGTCGAAATCGGCCTCGTTGTCGTGCGGGAACTGGTAGCCCCCGGCGGGCAGGTCGCCGCTGGTCCAGCCCAGCCGCCCGTACTGGCGCTGAACCTCGAGCAGCTTGTCGGCACTTTCCACGTCCACCGTGACGCGCGCCCCCAGATCGGTGATGAATTCGATATGCAGCATGCTGCCTCCTTACGTAAATAACATAACACAAGGGCGCCGGGCCTGCACGGCCCTCACGGCCCCTCCGCCGCCGGGGAAAGGCGGCCCAGCAGCTGCCGCAGCGTCCTCCGTTCGTCGGGCGTCAGCTGGCCCAGCAGGGCTTCCTCGTGCGCGACGTGGGCGAGGAGCAGTTCGTCCACCGCCGCTCGTCCTGCGGCGCTCAGGGCGGCGCGGACCGTTCTGCGGTCCCCGGGGTCCGGGTGTCTCGTCACCCACCCCCGGCGCTCCAGACCGTCCACCCGCTTGGTCACGGCGGGCGGGGTGACGGCCATCCGGTGCGCGAGGTCACCCAGGGTCAGGCCCTCCGGCGGAGCCGAGCGGCGCAGGGTCGCCAGCACGTCAAAGGCCGAGGGGGTCAGGTCGTACCCAGCGAAAAAGGCCTCCAGAGCGCCCTGAAGCAGCTGACTGGTCCGCTGCACGGCGATCACGGTGAGCATCGGTTCGGGATTCACGTCCGGACGAGCTGCCTGCCAGTCGCGTTCGATCCGCTCCAGCAGCTCGGCGGTCTTCATGCTTCCCCTTCCGGGCGCGCGGCCGCCCGGTGCCGGTCCCAGGCGAGCAGCGCGACCGCCCCGGCCAGCAGCCCCGCGCTGAGGGCCGCGCCGGGAGAGGGCGCCTGCCGCGCCTGACCCAGCCACCCCAGGGCCGGCAGGATCAGCGCGGCGAGCAGTTGCCCCAGGGTCGCGGCCACCGTGCCGACCCCGACCCCCAGCCGCGCGGCTCCCATCAGGCTGAGGGTCACGTAGGCGGCGCCCAGCAGGCCGCCCGTCAGCGTCCACCCGGGCGGCCACCCCGCAGGGCGCGTGCCGTCCACGCCCAGCAGCCACAGCCCGCCCAGCAGGCCCCCGCCCACCAGGAAGGTGACCAGGGTCGCCGCCAGCGGCGTGCCCAGCGCCCGCGCCAGGCGCACATTGAACGCGAGGCCCGCCGCCAGGCCCAGTCCGGCGCCCAGCGTGCCCAGCAGCAGCGCGAGATTCACGCCGCCTCCCACAGCCGCGCGCCCAGCGCGGCGAGCACCAGTGCCAGGGCCGCCGCCCGCGCCGGGTTCACCCGCCGCCGCTTCAGCCCCAGCGCACCCAGGTGATCGAGCAAGATCGCCGTGAGCACCTGCGCGGCGATCACGAGCGTGGTCGCCAGGGCCGTGCCCAGCCTCTGCGTGAGCACCACGCTGCCCACCACGTAGGCGCTGCCCACCACCCCACCCAGCCAGCTCCAGCGCGGAGCCTGCCGCCCGGCCGCCCAGTCGGGCCGCTGCCGCCCCAGCGCCAGCAGCAGGGCCAGCCCCAGCGCGCCCACCGCGTACGACACGGCCCCCGTGAGCGTGACCGAATGGAGCTGTCCCGCCAGCGCCCCATTGACGGCGAACTGAAGCGGCAGCAGCCCCCCGGCCAGAAGGGTGAGGCCCAGGGGCAGCCAGAAAGAGCGGATGGTCACGAGGCACCTCCTTGTTTTTCCAGTAAACACTTTACCGGCGAAATAAACAAGGCCAGGCTAGTCCCGGGTGGGTGCCCGCCGCGAGACGGTGCCCAGAAAGAGCGCCAGCACCTCTCCCTGCTCGCCCCGGCGAACCTCCACCCGGTAGGTTGCCAGGGTGCGGCCCACCCGCTCGGGGGTGGCGACGGCGACCAGTTCGTCTCCGGGGCGCGCCGCCCGGAAAAAGCTCAGGTGCGTCTCGACCGCCACCGCCTGGGCGCCAAGGTTGCTGATGACTGCAAAGGCCTCGTCCGCCAGCGAGAACAGCAGGCCGCCGTGCGCGGTGCCGTGCCTGTTCAGGCCGCCTTCCGTGACGGTCAGCGCGGCGCGGGTGAGGTGCGGCGCGGCCTCCAGCACCCGGATACCCAGGGTCTCGGCGTAGGTCATGGAAGCAGCGTAACGCCCCCGGCCAGGGGCGGGGGCCGGGGGCTTAGCGGCGCGGATCGAAGGGGCAGGCGACCTCGCCCGCCGGGTCGGCGGGACCCGCCGCGTCCCAGTCGTGGGGGTAGACCTCGCGGCACGCCAGGCCGTTGCGGGCGCCGTGGGCGCGGGCGTAGCGGTCCACCGCGTCGTAGGCGGTCATCAGCTCGTGGTACTCGAAGTCGGCCTTGCGGACGGTCACGAAGGCCTCGGTATGGGCGGGTTCCTCGCGGGCGGTGAAGTCGCCGCTGGGCTGCACCTGTCCCCGGTAGGGCACGCAGACCTCCACTGGGCCGTCCGAGTCGGCATTGACCTCGCCGTGGTAGATCACGACGGGCGGGCCAGCGGCCTCCGCTCCTTGTGCTTGCACCTCGGCGTGCAGGCGGTCCATCGAGGCCCCGATAAAGGCGCTGAGGTCCGGCAGGAACACCCGGCGCTGGGTGGTCAGGACCGTCTGGGCAGGGATGTCGCGGGTCTGGACTTCGTAACTCGTGGGCATGGGGTCTCCTCTGAGGGTGTGGATCAGATGCCGCGCGACGGCGGCCCGCTGAAGGTGAAGGGCCTGTGCCTCCCGCCAGTAGGCTTCCACCCGCCCGGCCCGCTCATGCGCGGGGGCGTCCAGCAAGGCGCGGATGTCGGCCAGCGGCATCTCGACCGTGCGCAGCAGGCCGATCAGGCGGGCCGTCTCGATCTGGTCGGGCGCGTAGAGGCGGTAGCCCGTGTCGGGGTCCACCCGGTCGGGGGGCAGCAGGCCGAGGTCGTCGTACAGCCGCAGCGCCTTGAGGCTCAGGCGTGAGGCGCGGGCAAAGGCGCCGATGGTGAGGGGGTCCTGGGTGTCGGTCATGCGGCCCTCCGGAGGTGAAGGCAGCATGCGGCCTGCCCCAGGGGGAGGGTCAAGGGCTGGCTATGATGCCCCCATGACCGCCGCTCCGCCCGCCGCCTTTGACCTCCCCGCCACCCTCGACCTGCTGCTGCGCCTGCTGAACACCCCCAGCCCGACCGGCTTCACCGAGGGGGCCGTCCGGTTGCTGGAAGGCGAGCTGGGCGCGCTGGGCGTGCCCCACGCCCGCACCAAAAAAGGCGCCCTGACCTGGGAGGTCGCCGGCAGGGGCGTGGGCCACACCACCTTCAGCGGCCATGTGGACACCCTGGGCGCGATGGTCAAGGAGATCAAGGAGGGCGGCCGCCTGCGCCTCGCCATGCTGGGCGGCTACGACTGGGCGACCGTTGAGGGCGCATACGTCCAGGTCCACACTCAGGGGGGCGCGGTCGTCACGGGCACCGTCGTGAACACCTTCCAGAGCACCCATGTCCACGGCCCCGCCCTGCGCGAGCTGCGGCGCGAGCAGAGCGTGATGGAGGTCCGGCTCGACGCCCGCACCGCCTCTCCCAAGGAGACGCGGGCGCTGGGAATCGAGGTGGGCGACTTCGTGAGCTTCGATCCGCGCGCGGTGCTGACCGGGGCCGGGTACCTCAAGAGCCGTCACCTCGACAACAAGGCGGCGGTCGCCGTGTTTGTGGGCGTCACCCGCGCCCTGTTGGAAACGCCGCCCAGCCGCACCGTCGCCTTTCACGTCACCACCTACGAGGAGGTCGGGCACGGGGCCGCGACCGGCATCCCGCCGCACACGGACGAGCTGATCGCGGTGGACATGGCCGCCGTGGGCGAGGGGCAGACGAGCAGCGAGCATCACGTCACCCTCTGCGTGGCGGACAGCGGTGGGCCGTATGATCACGCGCTCGGGAATCGGCTGCGCGAGTCGGCGCGGCGGGCGGGGCTGGAGCTGCGGGTGGACCTCTATCCCTACTACGCTTCCGACGGCACGGCGGCCTGGCGGGCGGGCGGCGACTACCCGGTCGCCCTGATCGGCCCCGGCGTGGACGCCAGCCACGCCTACGAGCGCACCCACGTAGGCGCGCTGGAGGCCACCGCCCGGCTGATGCTGGCGCACGTGCGGGAGGAATGAGGGAAAGGTCAGCTCTCGGCGCTTCCCCGTAAGGCCAGCCACGCCGTTTTCAGCTCTGGCCGCACGGCGCTGTCGGGTTCAGCGAGCAGCAAGTCCTGGTAAGCGTTCAGGAACGTCAGGCGCTGGCGGTGAAAGAAGTGCAGGAGGTGCCGGGCGAACCTCAGGGCATCCAGCACGGCGAACTCGATCCCGGTCGCCTCGTGCAGCGTGCGGGCGTAGTCGGCCACCTCGCGCTCGATAGGGTGTGTGGTCACGAAGAGATAATTCTCTGGGGGAGCCGCTGCGGCCGCGACCTTGCGCGCCGCGTGTTGCACGTCGCCCAGCGTGACGGGCCGGGCCTTGACCTCGTAGACGGTAACGGGGCGTCCGGGGGCGGCGAGCAGTTCGACTTCGATGTCTCCCAGGGCGCCTGTGCGCGCATCGGCGGCGTTGTGGGCGCCCAGGGTGAGCGCCCGCTCGCCTGCGACGCTTCCCAGCGTGCGGTACAGCGCCGCCACCACCAGCACGGGCAAGCGGCTGGCGCGTTTGCTGCGGAGGTGCTGCTCGATCAAGGTCAGCACGTCCTCGGTGGACAGGGTGCCCGCCCCGCTGCCCGCCGAGAGGGCCGCTTCAAGCGCCGCTTCCCGCTCGTCGCGCAGGGCGAACAGTTCGGCCAGGGCCTGCGCCAGGACGTCCTGCGCCCGCACGCTGCCGGCCTCCACCCTCTCCAGCACAAAAGCGGCGTCCTGGTACACCTGCCGGGGCCGGCCCTCGAAGACCGTGGCGCTGCGCAGAGGTTCGTTCGCGTTTCTGAGCGTCGGGGTCAGGAACGCGGTGGTGGGGTTGAGCGGCAGGCGGTGGGCGTGCAGCAGGACAGCGACGTGCTGCTCGTCGTAGCTGCGGCCCGAAAAGGACCGCCCAGAGCGAATCTCGGTGTACGGCTCGGTGGCGTCCAGTTCCGGCTGGTGGGCTTTGGCCAGCGCGCAGGCGAGCACCAGCCTTGCGGGCGCGCGGTTACTCTCGCATCGCATGACCCGCCGCAACGCCGCCAGCACTTCAGGGGCGGCGAGAAAGGGGGGCCGCTCGGTCTGCGCCCGCTCTACTGCGCGAACAAGCTGTGTTCGGGGGTCCATTCTTCCGCAGTCTCGCCCGGCTTCCCGGGCGGGCGCAACGCCCCGGCGGGCAGGTCGTAGTTGACCCACAGCACCTCGGTGCGCGCGCCCTTGCTGCTGTGGATCATGCGGGTGGGCGCTTCCAGGCGGGTCCAGCCCGCGTACAGGTCTTCATACAGGCTGCTCGCGTAGCCGCTGACGGCGACCTTGCCGCGCGCGCGCACCAGCACCCCGGCCAGCGCCTCGTGCTCCTGATCGGTCATTTCGAAGCCGTAGGCCTTCGCGTCGCCGCGCGCGGCGTGGACATAGGGCGGATCGCAATAAAAGAGCGTCTCGGGGCTGTCGTAGCGCCGAATCACCTCCAGGGCAGGCGCGTTTTCGATCTGCACGCGCAGCAGCCGTTGCACGATCTCCGACAGACCCTCCACGCTGCCCAGCCAGCGTGACACGGCGCCGCCCATGCCCGCGCGGCTGGTGAGCAGGCAGTGGGCCCAGCGGCCCTCGCTGGCGGTCTGGGCCAGGCCGGTGCGCACCTGCCGCGCCCGGACGAAAAACCGCCGCGCCCGTTCGAGGTCGCTGAGGCCGTCCACGTCCTCCTGCGAGGCCAAGCGCAGCTCCTCACGTGCAAAGGGCGTCAGGCCGATGCTCTGAATCAGGGCGTCCTGCTGGTCGCGCAGCACCCGGAAGAAATTCACCACCTCGCTGTCGAGGTCGTTGTAGGTTTCGACCGGCGCCGGGGGGCGGTTGAGCAACACTGCCGCCGAACCGCCGAACGGCTCGCAGTAATGGGTCGCGGAAGGCAGCAGCGGCAGTAGCCAGCCCAGGTGGGAATACTTGCCGCCGTACCAGCCGAAGGCGATTTTTTTGGTGCCGCGTTGAGCCATGCCGCCCAGCATAGCGGCCCGCCTGATCCGGCTCCGCGCCGCCGTGCGGGGAGCGCCGGACCCACCCGGCCAGACCAACTGAAAGGGAGCACGTACTCTCGCCACCCAGCCCCGCGCTAGCATCGGCCCTGGCTCCCGTCTCCTCGCGGGACCGGGGCCGACCTCTTTCGGGGCGGGGTGAGACTCCCCACCGGCGGTGATCCAGCCCACGGCTGGTCAGCCCGCGAAGCCCGCGCAAACTGCACGACGCGCGCGGCCCGACCCGGTGCGATTCCGGGGCCGACGGTAAGGGGGACGTGACGGGCCAGGTGGCCGTCACTCCTGAAGTCCGGATGGAAGAAGGAGGCCGCCTTCCCCGCCACCCCGGCGGGCGGCGACACCGTATGTCTGGAATGAACAGTCCCGGGCCAGCCCTCAGGCCGCGCCCGGAAGACGAAGCCCCCATGCGCCTCGCGCTGGAGCAGGCCGCGCGGGGCCTGGGCCGCACCGCCCCCAACCCGCCGGTAGGGTGCGTGCTGGTGCGGGAGGGCGAGGTGATCGGGCGCGGCTTTCACCCCCGCGCGGGGGATTCCCACGCCGAGGTCTTTGCGCTGCGCGAGGCCGGAGAACGGGCACGCGGCGCCGCCGCCTACGTCACCCTGGAGCCGTGCAGCCACTTTGGTCGCACGCCGCCGTGTGCCGACGCGCTCGTCGCGGCGGGGGTCGCGCGGGTGGTGGTCGCCGCGCTCGATCCCAACCCGCAGGTCGCCGGGCGCGGCGTGCGGCGGTTGCGCGAGGCGGGGATCGAGGTCACGGTCGGCGTGGGCGAGAAAGAAGCCCTGCGCCAGCAAGCGGGCTTCCGCTCGCTGGTCACGCGCGGGCGGCCCTGGGTGATTTACAAGTACGCGATGACGCTGGACGGCAAGGTGGCGGCGCCGGGCGAGGGAGGCGGGGGGGTCACCTCCGCTGAAGCGCGGGCGCGGGTGATGCGCTGGCGCGACGAGCAAGACGCCCTGGCGGTCGGCGTGGGCACCGTACTGGCCGACGATCCCCGGCTCACCACGCGCGGGGTGCCGGGCGGCCGTGACCCCCGCCCGGTGATCTTCGACCGCCGCGCGCGCACCCCGGCGGCGGCCCGCGCCCTGCGTCCCGGCGCGGTCGTCGTCACGTCCCCGCAGGCCCAGACCGCGCCTCTGGAGGGGGCGGGCGCCGTGATCGTCCGCGCCGGAACCCTGCCGGAAGCGCTGCGCGAACTGGGCGCCCTGAACGTTTCTACCCTGCTGCTGGAGGGCGGCCCGACCCTCGCGGGCGCGGTGCTGGAAGCCGGGCTGGTGGACGAGGTGCGCGCCCTGATCGCGCCCAAACTGCTGGGCGCGGGTCTCTCCCCACTGGGCGCTCCCGTGCGCCCGATGGCGGGCGCGGCGGCGCTGCGCGGCGTCCACACCGAACCCCTCGGCCCCGACCTGTTGATCTCGGGCCTGCTCAATGACATTCCCCGCCTGAGCGCGGGAGGAGAACCCTGATGTTCACTGGAATCGTGGAACAGGTCGGCCGCGTCACGCACGCCGCCGAACAAAACGGCAACCTCACCCTCACGGTCACGCCGGGGCGGATGTGGCCCGACCTCGCGCTGGGCGAGTCCATCGCCTGCTCGGGCACCTGCCTGACCGTGACGGGGTGGGACGCGGCGGGCTTCACGGTGGACCTCAGCCGCGAGACGCTGGACAAGACGGCCCCCCACTGGCGACCGGGCGCCCGGCTCAACCTGGAGCGCGCGATGACCGCCTCGGGCCGCTTCGGCGGGCACGTGGTGAGCGGGCACGTGGACGGGACCGGCGAGATTCTGGAGGTGCGCGCGGAACCCGGCGCCTACACCATGCGCGTCCGCGCCTCCGGCCACCTCGCCCGTTATCTGGTGCCCAAGGGCAGCGTCACCGTGGACGGGGTGAGCCTCACGGTGGTGGACACGGGCGGTCCCGGCGGCAGCCGCGCGGACCTGGGGGCCGACGAGTTCACCCTCTGGCTGGTGCCGCACACCCTGGAGGTCACCACCCTGGGAGACTGGCGCCCCGGCACCGTGGTCAACCTGGAAGCCGACCAGCTGGCGAAGTATGTCGAGCGGCTGCTCCTGATGCGCGGTGTCGAGCGGGCGGAGGTGGCGCGGTGAGCCTCGCGGCCATCCCCGAATTGCTGGCCGAGCTGCGGGCCGGGCGCCCGGTGATCCTGGTGGACGACGAGGGCCGCGAGAACGAGGGCGACCTCCTGATGCCCGCCGCCACCGCCACGCCCGAGTGGATCACCTTCATGGCCCGCGAGGGCCGGGGGCTGATCTGCGTGACGCTGACGCCCGAGCGGGCCGCCGAGCTGGACCTCACGCCGATGGTCCGCTCCAGCACCGACCCCAACGGCACCGCCTTTACGGTCAGCGTGGACCATGTCAGCAACTCCACCGGGATCAGCGCGTTCGACCGCGCCGCCACCATCCGGGCGCTGGCGGACCCGGCCGCACGCGGGGCCGATTTCCGCCGTCCGGGGCACATCTTCCCGCTGGTCGCGCGGCCCGGCGGGGTGCTGCGCCGCGCCGGGCATACCGAGGCGGGCTGTGACCTCGCCCGGCTGGCGGGCTTCGGGGCCGCCGGGGTGATCTGCGAGATCATGGGCGACGACGGCGAGATGCTGCGCCTGCCCGACCTGCTCGCCTTTGGGGAAAAACACGGCCTGTTGGTCGGGTCCATCGAGGCCCTGATCGCCTACCGGCTGAAACACGATCCTTTCCTGCGGATCGTGGCCGAGGCCCGGCTGCCTACCCGGGACGGCGAGTTCCGCCTCGTGGGCTTCGAGGACACCCTCTCGGGCGCCGAGCACGTCGCGCTGGTGATGGGGGAGGTGACCCCCGAGCCGCTGCTGGTGCGGGTGCATTCCGAATGCCTGACCGGGGACGCCTTCCACTCGCTGCGCTGCGACTGCGGGCCCCAGCGCGACGCGGCGATGCGGGCCATTGCCCAGGAGGGGCGGGGCGTGCTCGTCTATCTGCGCCAGGAAGGCCGCGGCATCGGCCTGCTGAACAAGATCCGCGCCTACGCCCTGCAAGACGCCGGGGCCGACACCGTGGACGCCAACTTGCAACTGGGCTTTCCCGCCGACGCCCGCGACTTCGGCATCGGCGCGCAGATGCTGCACCTGCTGGGCGCCCGGCGGCTGCGGGTCCTCACCAACAACCCCCGCAAGCTGCACAGCCTCAGCGGCTTCGGGCTGGAAGTCGCCGAGCGGGTGGCGCTGCACGTCGGCCAGAACCCCCACAACGCGGGCTATCTGGCGACCAAGGGCGCGCGGCTGGGGCACTTGCGCTGAGCCGGGTCCGGGTCTTTTCCCCTCCTCCCCCCGCCCGGCGGTGACAAACCCGTGACAACCCCCGCCGCTCCGGCCCGCCGAGGGGCACGGGGGGGCCTCGGGGGCACTCCGGCCGCCCCGGCAGGGCGGGGGGGGGGAACCGGGCTGGCCTCCGTGCTGCCGGGCGGATTTGGCCGCGTGAGCCTGAAGCGCTGTCCGGGTGGCCGGGGGACCGGCGGGGGCTGGCCGGGAGGGTGACCCGCCGCCGGGCTGTGACGGAGCGGTGATGGGGGCTGCCCTAACGTGGAGCCGTTCCACCGGGGAGGCCGAGGCCTCGCCGCGGGACAGACGGCGGCCCACCCGGGCAAAGGAGACAGCCATGACTGCCACAACCCGCGCTGTCTCCCTGCTGCTGATCGGTGACCAGGACGCGCTGGTCGCGGGCAGCCTGCGCCGTCACGTTCCGGCGGCCGGGGACTGGGCCGTGCGGGCCTTTCCCGACGCGTCGGCGGCCCTGCGCGAGGCGCCGGACCTGATGCCGGACCTCGCGGTGCTGAGCTGTACGGGCGCGGCCGACACCCTGTGCGAGGCCGCGCTCGCCCTGCTCGATCATGCCAAGCGGCACTGGCCCCACACCTCGTTCGTGGTCGTCAAGGCCGGGCACGTCACCAACCTGCCGGAGGTGTTCGGGCGCTACGGGGTCATGCCGGTCGTGGACCGCGCCGAGACCCTGGCGGTGGCCCAGACCATCGAGCGGGAGATCAGCACGCTGAGCCGCGGCTCGGTGCAGGGCGTGTCCCTGCCGGGTTTTCTCCAGATGATGGAGTGGGACCGCAAGAGCCTGTCGGTGCGGGTGGAGGCGGCAGCCGGCTGGGGACGGCTGCACCTGCTGGACGGCCGTCTGGTGGACGCCTACGCGCACCCCGGCGACCTGACCGGGGAGGCGGCCGCCCTGCGGATCATGACCTGGGGGGACGTGTCGCTGCGGCTGGAACGCTCCTACCACAACGGCCGGGGCAACGAGTTGCCGCCCCTGACCTCGCTGCTGATGGAAGCGATGCGCCGCAAGGACGAGGCGGAGCGCGCGCCCGACCCGGCGGGCGACCTGCTGCTGGACGACCCGGAGGAAACCGTGTTCAGGAGGCCGAAAAGCTCGACCGCCCACCTCAAGAAACCGCCCGGCGGCGGCGACGGTCCGCCCCCCGAACCCACCCTCCCCCCGCCGGGCGCCGACCTGGCCCCCGCCCCCACCCCTGCTCTCAGGCAAGAGGAGATCAACATGGCAAACGTCAAAGAAACCCTGGTCAGCGTGATGAACATCGACGGCGCGAACGCCGCCGCCCTGGTCGACTACGGCAGCGGCATGGCGCTGGGCACCATGGGCGTGGGGGTGGACCTCGAGGTCGCCGCCGCCGGAAACTCCGACGTGGTGCGGGCCAAGCTCCGCACGATGGAGGCGCTGGGCATCGAGGGCCAGATCGAGGACATCCTGATCACCCTGCAAGATCAGTACCACGTGATCTACCTGATCCGCGACCAGGGCCTTTTCCTGTATCTCGTGCTGGACAAGGAAAAAGCCAACCTGGCGATGGCCCGCTACAAGCTGCGCTCGCTCGCCAAGGACATCTCGATCGCCTGATCGGGGCAACGGCAGCGGGCGGCGGGCAGTCATGCTCCGCTGCCCGCTCTCCTGCGGTCCTTACAGCGTCACGCCGTACAGCGCCCCGTACTTCTCCCGCAGGTACTTCAGGTACGGCTCCACTGTCATGCCCTGCCCGGTCGCCTGCTCCAGCAACTCGTTCGGCGTGTAGCGGCGGCCGGGCGCGTACACGTTCTCGCGCAGCCAGCCGTGCAGCCGCCCGAAGTCGGCGCGGGCGATGTCGCCTTCCAGACCGGGGTTGGCCCGCTCGGCGGCGGCGTAGAACTGGGCGCTCAGCACGTTCCCCAGCGTGTAGCCTTGAAAGGCCCCGCCGATGCTCCCGAAGTACCAGTGCACGTCCTGCAAGACGCCGTTCACGTCGCTCTCGGCCCGCAGGCCCAGGTTCGTCTCGTAGGCGGCATGCCAGGCGTCCGCGAGGTCACGCACGGCCAGCCGCCCCGACAGCAGCTCGCGCTCCAGCTCAAAGCGGGTGATGACGTGCAGGTTGTAGGTCAGCTCGTCGGCGTCGGTGCGGATCAGCGAGCGGGCGACCACGTTGGAGGCGCGGTGCATCTCCTCTTCGGTCACGTCCACGAGCTGCTCGGGGAAGGCGTCCCGGAACTTGCCGAAGTACGCTGCCCAGAACGCCCGGCTGCGCCCCACGAGGTTCTCCCACAACCTCGACTGGCTCTCGTGGACCCCGGCACTGACGCCGCCGCCCAACGGGGTGCCCAGCAACTCCTCTGCGACACCCTGCTCGTACATCGCGTGGCCCGACTCGTGCAGGGTGGAATACAGCGCTTCCGTCGGGTCGTTGTCTTTCACCCGCGTTGTAATCCGCACGTCCTGCCCGCCCAGCCGGGTCATGAAGGGGTGGTGGGTGAGGTCCTGCCGCCCCTGGGTGAAGTCGTAGCCATAGTCCCGGATCACGCTCTCCCCGAAGACGAGCTGATCTGCGCCGGGGTAGTGCCGGGCCAGAAAGTCGGTGCGGGGCGCCTCGGCCCCGGTCACGGCGTCCACCATCGGGACCAGCGCCCGCCTGAGCGCCGCGAAGACCTCGCCCACCTGCGCGGCGGTCATACCCTCGTCGGACTGGTCAATGAAGTAGTCCATCGGGTCCGCGAACTCGGGGAAGTAGCTCGCGGCTTGCAAGCTCATGTCCAGCGACTTCTCCAGGTAGGGCACCATCCGCGCGAAGTCGTTCCCCGGCCGCGCCCCAGTCCACGCCGAGTAGCTGTCGCCGCCGTGCTGACTCCACTCGGCCACGAAGGCGGCGGGAAAGCGGGTCGCTTCCTCGAACTCCTTGCGGGCCACCGCGATCATGCGCGTCTGGAGGGGGGAGAGGTCCTCCCGCCCGCTCAGCGTGTCGAGGAGCCGCCCATACGCCGGGTCGGTCGCCCGTTCGTGCCGCAGCCGCGAGAGCAGCGCCTGTTGCCGCGAGCGCCCGGCGGCGGCCCCGGCGGGCAGGTAGGTGCTCTGGTCCCAGCCCAGCAAGGAGCCGATGCCGCCCAGGTCGGCGAGTTCCTGAAACCGGGTCTGGAGTTCAGCCCAGGCTGTGTCCGTCGGGGGTGTGGTCACGGGACCAGAGTACCGCGCCGGGGCCGCCGCCCCCACAATGGGAGGCGAGCATGACCGACGAACAACTCTCCCGCCGCCTCTCCTACCTGCTGCGGCACGCGCCCGAGAAGATGAAGGTGACGCTGGAGCCGGGCGGCTGGGCACCCGTGGACGCCGTGCTGCGGACCCTGCGGGTGCCCCGGCCCCGACTGGAGCGGGTGGTCGCCGCCGACCGCAAGGGGCGCTACACCCTCCAGGGTGAGCGTATCCGCGCCAATCAGGGCCACAGCGTGGCCGTGGACCTGCGGCTGCCCCTCACCGTGCCGCCGCCGCTGCTGTACCACGGCACCCACGCGGGCGTGCTGGAGGCCATCCGCGCAGAGGGGCTGAAGCCGATGGGCCGTCACCACGTTCACCTCTCGCGCGACGAGGCCACGGCGCGGCAGGTCGGGGGGCGGCGCGGCCAGCCGGTCGTCCTGACCGTGCAGGCCGGGCAGATGTACGGGGCCGGGCATCCCTTCTACCGCAGCGAGAACGGGGTGTGGTTGGCCGAAGCGGTGCCGCCCGAGTTTCTGGAAGTTCCAGAGTAGGCTGACCCTATGACCCTGGAACAGGCCCGCGCTGCCCTCGCAGCCGCCCGCCGCGTGGCCGTCCTGACGGGCGCGGGTGCCAGCGCCGAGAGCGGCATCCCCACCTTCCGCGACGCGCAGACGGGGCACTGGGCACGCTTCCGCCCGGAAGACCTCGCCAGCCCGGACGCCTACCGCCGCGACCCGGAGACGGTCTGGGCGTGGTACGCGGGCCGTTACCGGGACGTGACCCAGGCGCAGCCCAACGAGGCCCACCACTTGCTCGCCCGGCTGGAACGGGAGAAGGGCGACGGCTTTTTCCTCGCCACCCAGAATGTGGACGGCCTGCACGCGCGGGCGGGCGGCGAACGCCTGGTGGAGTTGCACGGCAACCTGAGCACCGCACGCTGCGAGACGTGCGGGACGGTGGCGCCCCTGCCCGATCCGGAGACCTTCACGCCGCCGCCGGGTTGCCCGGTCTGCGCGGCCCCCATGCGCCCCAACATCGTCTGGTTCGGGGAGTTCCTGCCCGAGCTGGCGCTGGAGGCCGCCACCCGCGCCTTCGAGGAGGCGGACGTCGCCCTGATCGTGGGCACCAGCGGGCAGGTCTACCCGGCGGCGGGCCTCGCGCTGGAGACGCGGCGGGCGGGCGGCGTGGTGATCGAGGTCAATCCCGACGAGACGGAACTCACGCCTTACCTGACCTACAGCGTGCGGGACGTGGCCTCGCGGGGCCTCCTGGCGCTGCTGGACCCTACGGACTGACGTTCACGGTCAGCGTCTGGTTGACGCTGTGCTGCTTGTTGTCGTGGACGACCACCAGAAAGGTATGGCGCCCCGGTTCCGCATTGCTCGCGGCCTCCACCCGGAAGAAGGTGGAATCGTCGGCCCCGAGCGAGGGACCGAACGTGGTCACCCGCACGCCCCGGTCCGTGTCCGGGGAGACGCTGAGGAAATAGTCCTTGGGGTCGCCCTCATAGAGGTACTTCTTGAAATACACCGTGACATTCGTGCTCTGACCGGGCTTGAGGGTCACCGACCCCGGTGAGAGGCGCAGCGTGGCGTCCGGCAGGGGGGTATTGCCGCAGGAAGCGAGGGCCAACAGGCCAAGGGCGAGGAGCGGATTTCTGAGCATGGGGAGCCTCCTGGGCGAACGTGGGGGATGAACACGTCACAGTAGAGGAGCGGAGGTCCAGGGGTGGACGAAAGTCGGCAGGCCCTCAACCGGGACGCCTGTCACACCCGGCCCCCGCCCCCACCTGTTAAACTTCCCCGTTTGACCGGGGCCATGACGTGTCCCGCACAGGGGGATGACGTGACCGCAGCCGAGACGATGCCGCAACCGACCGAGGTGTTTCCCGCACCGATCAAAGCCGTGGAACCGGGCAGCCCCGCCGAGCGGGCGGGTGTCCGGCCCGGCGACCTGCTGATCCGGGTGAACGGGGAGAGCGTCACCGACGTGCTGGCCTACCGCCACCGCCTCTCGCAGGGGCGGGCGACGCTGGAGATCAGCCGCCCGGTGGAGCGCCCCCTGGTCCTGTCTGGCGTGCTCGGCGTGGCGCAGGACCACCACCGCCTGGAATACGATCCGGCGGCGCCGACCTTCACCTTCGCGGTGGAGTGGGAAGACCCCGGCCTCGACTTCGAGGAAGTGCTGTTCGACGGCATCAAGAAGTGCGCCAACAAGTGCGACTTCTGCTACGTGCACCAGATGCCGCGCGGCTTTCGCAAGAGCCTCTACATCATGGACGACGACTACCGCCTGTCCTTCCTGTACGGCTCCTTCGTCACGCTGACCAACCTGACCGAAGGCGACATCAACCGCATTCTGGACGAGAACCTCTCGCCGCTGTACGTGTCGGTCCACACGGCCAACCAGGACCTGCGCCAGGACCTGATGAAGTGGTGGAAGCTCAAGGTCAAGGACCCCCAGGCCGTGCAGATTCGCGGCATGATCGAGCGCCTCGAATCCATCGACCTGTACACCCAGATCGTCCTGGTGCCGGGCCGCAACGACGGTGAGCACCTCGACGACACGGTGGAGTACCTCAGCAGCCGCCCCAACGTGATCTCGGCGGCGGTCGTGCCCATCGGCCTGACCGGGCACCGCAAGAACCTGCCCGACGTGCGGACCTTCACGCGGGAGGAGGCGCAGGATACCCTCGCCCGCCTGAACCGCTGGCGGAGGCAGTTCCTGCAAGAGCGCGGCACCCGCTTCGTGTTCCCCTCCGACGAGCTGTACCTGCTGGCCGGGGAGCCGCTTCCCACCGAGGAGGAATACGAGGGCTTCCCTATGCTGGAAAACGGCGTGGGCATGATCCGCGACTTCCTGACCGAGGGGCTGCCCGAGCTGCCCGCCGCGCTGCCCGCGCCCCGCAAGGTGATCTTGGGGACAGGGCTGCTGTTCGCCGAGTCGCTCGACCGGGCGGTGGAAGCCCTGCGGCAGATCGAGGGCCTGGAGATCGAGGTTCGCGCGGTCGAGAACAAGACCTTCGGGCGCGTGACCACCGTGGCGGGCCTGCTGACCGGCCGCTGCTTCCGCCACGCGGTGAAGCCTGGCGAGGCCGACCTCCTCATCGTCCCGCCGACCACCCTGCGCTACGGCACCGAGCTGATGCTGGACGACACCAGCCTGACTGAGCTGCGGACCGAGTTCCGGATGGACGTGCGCCCTGGCGGGGCGACCCTGGGCGAACTCGCCCGCGTCATCCTCGACGGCGTGCAGAGCAGCGGCCACCAGTGGGGCATGAGCGCCCACGCGGTCAAGGAGAGCCGGGGCCAGGCGTAATCCGCGCCCGCGTTGTCAGCCTCGGCGGTGCATGGCAAGCTGGAGCATGTTGAAAGGCTTCCGGGAGTTCGTGCTGCGTGGCAACGTCGTCGATCTCGCGGTCGGTGTGGTGATCGGGGCGGCGTTCACAGGCGTGGTGACCGCCTTTTCCAATGGCTTCATCAACCCGCTCATTAAGGCAATCACTGGGGGTGGAGCCACGGTCGGCGGAACGTTCCGCGTCAACGGGGCGGTGTTCGACTACGGCGCCCTTCTCACGGCGCTGCTGAACTTCCTGATCGTGGCGGCCATCCTGTATTTCCTGGTGGTCGCGCCGCTCAACCGCCTCAACGAACGCCTCAAGCGGGGGCAAAAGGCGCCAGTCGCGGAACCCAGCCACCAGGAAAAGCTGCTGGCCGAGATCCGCGACGAGCTGCGGCGGCGCCCCTGACCGCCCCGCGCTGCCCTATCCTCTGCCTATGCCCATGAATCCCGCCGAGCTGCACGCCCGCACCTTCCTGATGCACCGGGAAGCGCTGATGGACCTCTACGCCCAGCTTCCCGAGGAGCACGGCACCTTTTCCGCCTGGGAGGGCGGCATGAGCCTGATCGGGCAGGCCGACCACCTGGCGGGCAGCAGCACCATGCTGCTGGGCATGATCGCCGGACAGGCCCCCGCGCGCCCGGCTCCCGGAGACGGCAGCGCCAGCGTGGCCGAGGTGCGCGGGCGCCTGCGCCAGACCACCGATCAGGTGGCCGCCGCCCTGCGCGCCCTGAGTCCCGAGGACCTCGCCCGCCGCGTTCCGGCCTTCGGGGGCCGCGAGATGCCCGTCGCCGCCCTGATCGATTCCCTGATCGGACACGAGGCCCACCACAAGGGCCAGATCTGGGTGATGGCGCGCATGGTGGGCATGCAGCCGCCGATGTTCGTGAAGATGGGGTAGGGCCGGGCGCCGCCCCGGGCCGGGCGAGCAGGGGAAGGCCGCCTGTCGCCAGAAAGTCAGGGAGGAGGAACGCTCATGCCCGAGCGGTCCTCCCCTGCTTGTGCTGGCCGCTGGCGACGGGCCGCTAGTTCACCAGCTTCGTCTTGTTCGTCACGAAGTCCATCAGCACGTACTGGCCGATGTTCTGCGGCGTCGTGAAGTAGGCCTTGCCGCGCGTCATCTCGGAGACGCGGCGCACGAAGCTGACAAGTTCGGGGTCGCGGGCCAGCATGAAGGTGTTGACCTGAATGCCGCTGCGGCGGCAGTTGGCGACCTCGCGCAGGGTAGCGCCCAGCACGTAGGGGTCCAGGCCGTAGGCGTTCTTGTAGATGCGGCCGTCGGGCAGTGTGAGGGCCGAGGGCTTGCCGTCGGTGATCATCACGATCTGCTTCATGTCCTTGTTCTCGCGCTTCAGCAGTTGCTGCGCGAGCCGCAGGCCGCCCGCCGTGTTGGTGTGGTACGGCCCGATCTGCGCCTGCGCGAGCTTGGCGACCGGCACCTCCTCGGCCGAGTCGTGGAACAGCACGAACTTGACCGTGTCGCCGGGGTACTGGGTGCGGATCAGGTGCGCCAGTGCCAGGGCCACCTGCTTGGCGGGCGTGAAGCGGTCCTCGCCGTACAGGATCATGGAGTGCGAGCAGTCCAGCAGCACGATGGTCGCCGCCGAGCTGTTGTATTCCGCCTGCCGGATGACGAGGTCGGATTCCTCGAGCTGGTCGAAGCCCTTGCCCATGATGTTCCCGAGGGTGGCGGTCGTGTCGAGGTTCAGCGTATCCCCGAACTCGTAGTTCTTGAGTTCGCCCGTCATCTCGACGCCGGAAGCGTACTCGCGGGTGTCGTGGGCGCCCGCGCTGGAGCGGCCCAGCCCACCCATCAGGTCGCGCAGGCTCTTGTAGCCCAGAAAGTCGATGCTCTTGTCGGTGAGCTGAAAGCGCGACTCGCCGCTCTGGCCCTGACCGCCCTGCCCCGGGTCCTCGTCGAATTCCTTGCGGATAAAGCCGTCCTGCTGAAGTTTGTCCATCAGGCGCTCGATCTGCTGGCCCAGCGGCGTCTCACGCACGTCGTCGGACTGCATGGCTTCCAGCAGCTGCTCTTCGGGAATCATGCCCCGGTCGGCCAGCGCCTCCAGAATCGCGTCGAAGAGGTCGTCCATGCTGGGGCGCGCGTTGGGGTCGGGGTCGTAGGGATCGTTCATCCCCTGGCCCAGCAGCGCTTCTTGAATCATCTGCATCAGCTCGCTGGAGTCGAGCTGATCGAGTTCGCCCTCGAATTTGCTGTACCGCGTGATGCGCGCCATACCGGTGACCTCCGTGGCCGACAGCATGGCGCCCCCGGCGGCGGGCATTTGTAACGGGTACTCAGGAGAGCAGGCTTTCCCCCGGTGCGGGCGGCGGGGCCACCGGCCGTGCCCGGCCCGGCCTCCCCCCGCGTCCCGTACAATCCTGGCCGTGTCTCCCCACGCCGTCGGCCTGCTGCTGCTCGTTCTGGTCACGGCCCTGTGGGGCAGCACCTTCGCGGTGGTCAAGGAACTCGGGGAACTGTTGGCGCCGCCCGTGCTGATCGCCTGGCGCTTTCTGATCGCCACGCTGGCCCTGCTGCCTGCGCTGCTGCTCACGCGGGGGCAGGCGGCGGCGCCCGCGCCCACCCGGCCCCTGTGGCGCGACGGCCTGATCCTGGGGGCGTGGCTGATCGCCGGATACGGCACCCAGACCATCGCGCTCCAGACGACCGGGGCCAACCGCGCCGCCTTTTTCACGGCGCTCAGCGTGGTGCTGGTGCCGCTGTGGCTCACCCTGGCCCAGCGCCGCCCGCTGCCGCTGGCCCTCTGGCTGGCGCTGCCGCTGGCGGTCGGCGGGCTGGCGCTGCTCTCCTGGGAGGGCGGGGCGCTGGTGGTCGGGGACGCCTGGGCGCTGGCCTGCGCCGTGACCTACGCGGGTTTCATCCTCGCGCTGGAACGCACCGCGAGTCGGCACGGGGCGCTGCGCTTCACCTTCGCGCAACTGCTGGCGGTCACGGCGCTCGCCTGGCTGTGGGCGCTGCTGGCCGAGCCGGGGAAGCTCTGGCCGCCCGCCGCCGCGTGGGGGCCGCTGCTGTACCTGGGCGTGGCCGCCACCGCCGTGACCACCCTGCTTCAGACGGTCGGGCAGCGCCGGGTGAGCGCCGCCGAGGCCAGCCTGATCTACGCGCTCGAACCGGTCGCCGCCGCGCTGTTCAGCTTCCTCCTCATCGGGGAGCGCATCGGCCTGCGCGGGGCGCTGGGCGGGCTGCTGGTGGTCGTCGCGACCCTGCTGGGCCAGCGCGCCGGCGAGCAGGAAGGCACCCCGCCCCACCCCGAGGTGCCGACCCCACAGGCGGCCGAAAGCGGCCAGGCCTGAAGACCCCGGTCTCAGCGCCGGTCGGGCACCAGCAGCGTGCGCAGCCCCGCGCCCGCGTCCCACACGCCCATCAGGCCGTCTTTCAGCACCGACTGGTTGACGGCCGTGTACAGCGCGGTCGGCAGGCGGGTGGAAGGATAGACCCCCGTGCGGCCCTGGGTCCCCACCCGCACCTCGATGGGAAAGCCCAGGGTCAGCGTGGCGACCAGCACCCCCCCCAGCGCCGCGCCGCCCAGGCCCCCGGCCAGCCCATGCCAGCGCCGCCCCGGCACCACCGCGCACCAGCGCCGCAGCGAGAACGCCAGCGCCGCGCCTGCGCCCACCGCCAGTCCGGCGGCCAGCAGCAGGCCCCCGGCCCCGGCCCGCCCGGCCAGCAGGTTGACCAGCAGGCACGCCGCCACCCCGCCCAGGCCCCACAGCAGTCCTGGCAGCCCGCGCCGGGCGCCCAGCGCCGTCACCACAGCCCAGACCGTTACCAGCAGCGCGTCGAACCAGGTGATCACGCCGGGCAGTCTAGAGCAGCCGCGGGCGAGGGCGCGCGCGGTTGGCCGGTCCCCCCGGCCCCGCGCCTCAAGGCGGCATAAGGCCGGGAACGCAGGCGATGGTAGGCGCGGCTGCCGTCTGCACGGCCCGCCGCACTACACTGAGCGGCATGATCCGTGTGCTGCTCGTTGACGACCACGCGCTGTTCCGTCAGGGGCTGCGGAGCCTGCTGGAGTCCGAGGGAATGCGGGTGATCGGGGAAGCCGCCAACGGGCGCGAGGCGATCCGCTACGCCGCCGACACCCACCCCGACGTGATCCTGATGGACATCCAGATGCCCGAACTCGACGGCGTCAAGGCCACCCAGAGCATCCTGGAAATCGACCCCGGTTCCAGGGTCATCATGATCACCATGTACCGCCAGGACCGCTACGTCTTCGAGGCCGTCAAGGCCGGGGCGCGCGGCTACGTCCTCAAGGACGCCGACGCGGCCACCCTGATCGACGTGATTCGCCGGGTGGCGGGCGGCGAGGTCTTGCTCGACGCCGACATGGCCCAGAACGTCCTCGACGACTTCCGCGACAAGCGAGAAGAACTGCCCAACGAGAAGCACGCCGACCTGAACGAGCGCGAGACGATGATCCTCAAGCTGCTGGCCCAGGGCTTTTCCAACCAGGACATCGCCCTGCGGCTCGACATCTCGGAGAAGACGGTCCGCAACCGCCTCTCCGAGATCTTCACCAAGCTGCAACTCAACAACCGCACCCAGGCGGCCCTCTACGCGATCCGCGAGGGCATCGCCAACCTGGACTAGCGGCGAGGCCGCAAGGGGCGCCCCCCGCCCCTTGGCCACTCCCCAACCCTATGCCCAAGACCCGCCTCCCCCCGCCTGCCGCCCGGTCCCCGGCCGCCTCGCCCCGCACCTTCCGGGCGGGGTGCCTGCGTGAATGGACCGCCGTTTCCGCCGCCGCCGACCTCGCCTACACCGAGCAGGCCTTTTCCGAGTGCCCCACCTGCCCCCACCGGGTCGAGCCGGAGGGCGCCTTGCCCTTCTGCACCCTGCGGCCGCTGGGCACCCCGCACCCCTTCGCGGCGCTGGCGGGCCTGGAGTGGCCCGAATGACGGCCCCGGCCCTCACGCCCGCAGCCTGGGCGGCCACCCTGCGCGCTCACGGGTACTCCGGCGAGGTGGGCCTGCTGGTCAGCGACCTGACCGGGCGTGAGCTGTACGCCCTGAACCCCGACCGCGTCTTTCCGGCGGCCAGCACCATCAAGGTGCCGCTGCTGGTCATGGCGCTGGAAGAAGCCCAGGCGGGCAGACTCGACCTGCGCGGGCGCGTGACGCTGCGTGCCGGGGACCGGGTGCCCGGCTCGGGCGTGCTGCACGAACTGGAAGCGGGACTGACCCTGACCTGGCAGGACGTGCTGACCCTGATGGTCATCGTGAGCGACAACACCGCCACCAACCTGTTGATCGGGCGGCTGGGTCTGGACCAGGTGGGGGGCTGGCTGGAGGCGCGCGGGCTGGGCGATACCCGGCTGGTGGGTCCCCTCCAGCTCCCGCCCGAGCGGCGCAACGCGGCCCAGCGCCGGGGCGAGCGCAACCGGACCTCGGCCCGCGATCAGGTGGCGCTGCTGGCGGCCCTGGCCCGGGGTGACCTGCTCGATCCGGGCCACACGGCACTCGCGCTCTCCATTCTGGAGCGTCAGCAACTGCGCGACCTGCTGGGGCGGCATGTGCCGCGCGGCGCGGATGGGGAACCCCTCTACCGGGTCGCCAGCAAGAGCGGCGAGCTGGGGGGCGTTCATCACGACGTGGGGGTGCTGTTCACCCCGCGCCCGCTGGTGGTGGCCCTGCTGTCCGAGGGCGGCCTCGACCCCCGCGAACATCCCGACAACCGCGACGTGGGCCTGCTGGCCGCCTGCCTGTGGCCGCTGCTGGCTGGCCTGGGAGAAGTCCTCGCCCCGGGTCCCGGCTCCCGGCCTGTTCCGGCCCCCCACCCGGCCCCCGAATTGGCCTTCCAGGGGGACATTTAACCGCTCGGTCAGGCCTAGGCTGAGCGTGCAGAGGTCTGGCGGTTTTCGCCGTATGGCACGGCAGGAGAGGCAGATGGTGCGTGCTATGCTGGCCGCCATCCGGCTGCCTTGAGCAAGGCGAGAGGCGGGCAGAGAGAGGCACGTAGGCGCAAACTGGAGCAGGCCCCCTGAAGCGCGAGGAGAAGGAACGTGGAGAGAAACGACGCTGTTATGCCCTGGGTCGCCATCGTCAGTGCGGCCATCATGTGGATCATCCTGCTGTTCCTGTTCAACAAGGAGACAGCGCCCGAACCCGTCGTCGTGGACCCGGCAGTGGTCGCCACCATCAACCAGACGTGGCCGACCACCGGCAAGGCGGTCTTCACCTCGGCCGGCTGCGCGGGTTGCCACGGCGCGGAAGGTCAGGGCGGCGCGGGTCCGGTGCTGGCGGGCAACGAGCGCATCGTGGACGACCCGGTGTACGTGCACACCATCATCGTCAATGGCAAAGGCACCATGCCTGGTTTCGGGGAGCAGCTCAAGGAAGAAGAAATCTACGCGGTGGCGAACTACGTCCTGCACTCCTGGGGCAACGACATCGAGGAGCCGCTGACGCCCGCCACGGTGGCCGAGGGCCAGACCAAGATCGACCCAGCGGTCCTGAAAAACCGCAGCCGCTTCGTGCCCGAGGACATCAAGCTGCCCGAGATCTTCCTGGCGTCTTTCATCATGGTGCTGCTGACCTACGGCCTGATCGGCCTGTACAGCGTCTGGACCGAGGGCCAGGAGCTGCACCCCGGCATCCACAAGGTGCGCTCGACCCCGCTGGCGATGCTGGGCATGGTGGCGACCCTGGGCCTGGCCCTGCTGTTCAGCGTGCTGTTCGTGCGCCAGATGGTCATCGACTACGCCGCCTGGGCCAACCAGGAGATGCCCAACGTGGCGATGGAAGGCTTCTACGCCGCGATGATTCTGCTCATGCTGGCGCTGGCGACCGGCCTTTACAAGAAGTTCTTCATGGACGGCG
Organism: Deinococcus budaensis; assembly: GCF_014201885.1. Lineage (NCBI taxonomy): Bacteria > Thermotogati > Deinococcota > Deinococci > Deinococcales > Deinococcaceae > Deinococcus > Deinococcus budaensis. The sequence continues at coordinate 86,487 of NZ_JACHFN010000014.1, forward strand.
AGGTGCTGGTCGAGGACGCCAGCGGCGAGTTCCCCTGGTAAGGCGCGTGGGCTGCGCGCCAGGACCGGCTTCCCCCCAAAACCCCCCACCCTGAACCCCTGATACGGAGGGCTGAGACATGACCCGCTTCAAGAGAAACGATCCCGAGATCACCCGCCGCAAGTTCATCAACGTGGCGATGGGCACCACCGCTGCGGTGGGCGGCGTGAGCCTGCTGAGCACCCTGGGCGCCGCCAACCCGGTCTTCCGTCTGACGCCCGACAAGATGCCCCCCCTCAAGGGCGACCTGCTGGTCCACGCCGAGGGCAGCAAGGAAGGCCGTCCGGTCCGGCTGGAGGACCTCAGCATCCAGCTGGTCCGCGCCTGGCCGATGGGCAAGAACGAAAACGGCGAGGACGTGATCCGCAAGGGCGACCCCAACAACATCCTCGCGCTGTACCGCTTTCCGCAGGGACAGCTGGTGGCGCCGACCAATCTGGAGGCCACCATCAACGGGCAGGTCGTCGCGTACAGCGATGTCTGCACGCACGCGGGCTGCTCGGTGTCCGACAGCGACGTGAACGCCGGAGAGATGCGCTGCCCCTGCCACTCCGGCCAGTACGATCCCAAACGCGGCGCGGTCGTCACCGGCGGTCCGCCTCCCCGTCCGCTCGCGCAGCTGCCCATCACGCAGCAGGGTGAGAATCTGGTGGTGTCCGGCTTCTTTCTGACCTACCCTTACCCCTTCACGAGTAAGGAAGAGTGGGAAAGCCATATTCAGGAAGTGGAGGAACAGCTCGCATGAACCAGTGGCTTGATGAGCGTCTGCACATTTCGCGCCTGAACGACAAGTTCCTGCGCAAGGCCTTCCCCGTCCACCACTCCTTTTTCCTGGGGGAGATCACCCTTTTTAGCCTGATCATCCTGATTCTGACGGGCATCCTGCTCGCGCTCTCCTACGAGCCGAGCAACAGCCTGGTCGTGAACTCCTTCGACCCCGGCACCGCTGACGCGCCGAACCTGATTCCGGCGGCCTACCACTCGGCGCTGAAGATCAACGCGCAACCCTTCGGCGACATGCTGCGCCGCATCCACCACTGGACGGCCAACATCATGGTCGCGGCGTCCGTGATCCACATGATGCGCGTGTACTTCACCGGGGCCTTCAAGAAGCCGCGCGAGATCAACTGGTGGATCGGCATGCTGCTGCTGATCTTTGCGGCGCTGACCGCCGTGACCGGCTACGTGCTGCCCTACGACAACTACGCCTACCAGACCCTCAAGGTGATCTACTCCATCGCCGCCTCGATTCCCTGGGTGGGCGAGTGGGTCGCGCAGGCCGCCTTTGCGGGCAAGTTCCCCGGCGACGGCGTGATTCCGCGCGTGTACGGTTACCACATCATGCTGCTGCCTGGCATCCTGCTCGGCCTGACCGCCGCGCACATGCTGATCATGATCAAGCAGAAGCACACCCAGCCGCAGTACGCCAAGCGCATCGCCTACAAGAAGATCGTCGGCGTGCCGCTGATGACCCAGCAGACCCCCATCATGCTGATGCTGACGCTGCTGTTCGCCGGCATCGTCGTGCTGTTCAGCGCCTTTATTCCGGTTCACCCGGTCGAGTACTTCGGTCCGCCCAGCACCACCCCCATCGAGAACATCAAGCCCGACTGGTACCTGCTGTGGGTCTTCGGCGCCCTGGCGATCATTCCCGGCGACCTGGGGTTCAGCCTGCTGGGTGGGGACATCAACTCGGAATTCCTCGGGGCCATCGTGCTGCCGACCCTGATTCTGGGCCTGATGTTCGCCGTGCCCATGCTCGACCGCAGCCGGGAGAACCTGTACTACGCCGAGAACCCCACCAACCACCCGGTGCGGCTCGGCCTGGGCGTGGGGTTCATGATGCTGCTGATCGTGTGGTCGGTGGCCGGGTACAAGCCCGAGCTGATCAGCGCCGGTATCCTCAGCAACACCAACGCCAACACGGTGCTGTGGATCGCGACCTTCCTGCTTCCGGCGCTGTCCTTTTTCGCGGTGCAGGGCATCGTACGCGGCATCCGCTCGCTGCGTGAGGCCGACGCGCGCGACCGCGCGACCTTCCAGGCTGCCGACGACTGAAGCCCCGCCTCAGCTGTTCGCACCGCCCCGGTTACCGTGTCCGGGGCGGTTTGCTGTGCTGCCGCTATGCTGGCAGGGTGGACGACAATGCGCTGGCCCGTTACCTCGCCCGGCAAGCCCAGGCGCTCGGCCTCGACCTCCGGACCCTGGACTGCGCCGGCCCCGAGGCGCTGAGGGCCTTCGCTGAAGCTAGCTTGCAGGAGCTGAGCGCCCGTGGCCTGCTGAGCGGCGAGGAGGCGGTGGGCTGCTGGAGCGCTCCCCGGTTCAGCGGGCATTAGGGCCAAGACGTTACAGAAATGGGGGAGAGGAACACAGGTTTCCTCTCCCCCGGAAGGGTACGCGCGGCCGAGGCGCCCGGTTCAGGCCTGGACGCGGGCAGGGCGCGGCGCGGCCACCGCCGCTTCACCCTGGCGGGCACCCGCCGCGTACCCGACCTGGGCACCGAACTGCCAGGCCAGCTTGATCATGAACTGAATGGCTTCCTCGTCACGGCTCTGAACCAGGGCGTGCAGGTGTTCGGGCAGACCGTCGGGAAGCGGCATGGCCTTGAGCTGCTCGCCGTACTCCGCGCGGAGCTGCTCGAACCACTCGGCGTAGGGGTTCGTCATGTCCTCAAGCTTAACATGGTCACGCTCAAGGAATGTAAGCGTTCACGGCAGGAGTGGGCCTGCTGGTGGCCCGCGAACTTTGCTGGGCGGGCACCATTTTCTTTTTCCAATGGTGTTACGCTTCACCCATGACGGCGACCTCTTTCCCCGACGCGGGCCACCCGGTGCCCGGCCAGGAGATCAGCATCAGCGAATTCGGCGCCCAGCGGGCTTTGGCGATCCTGGCCCAGAGCGGCAAGGACAACGCGGGCGTGCGGGTGTTTATCAAAAGTGGCGGGTGCAGCGGCTACCAGTACGGCATGGCGATTGACGACCGCGAGCTGGAGGGCGACACCATCGTGGTGGACCGGGGCGTCAAGCTGCTTGTCGACCGCATGAGCCTGCCCCTGCTGCGCGGCAGCGAGGTGGACTTCGTCGAGAACATGATGGGCGGCGGGTTCACGGTCCACAACCCCAACGCCACCAGCAACTGCGGCTGCGGCCACTCCTTCCGCACCGACGGCGCCCAGTCGCCTGACGGTGAGGGCAGCGGCGGCTGCGGCAGCCACTGAACCTGGCTCCCCGCAACTCCGGCGCCCCACCCCTCCATCTGCACTCCCCGGTCCTCAAGGCCGGGGGATTTCTTTTTGCTGCTCACTTCTGCCCGCTGGACGCGCCCAGCAACTTGCGGCCCACCGGCCTCAGGCGGCGCGAAGGTGCGCTTGACAGCCTTTAGGCATCGCCTATACTGCGCTCACGTTTCAATCCAGGGCGCCCTCGCCCAGCTGTACCGGAGGATTCATGAAGAAAACCCTGGTTCTATCGGCATTGCTTCTCGGGATGGCGCTGGCCGGTCCGGCCAACAACAGCCTGGTGGTGGGGACCTCGCAGGAGCCGCCCAATATCTACGATCCCTGGAACACCAACAACCTCGCGGTGACCAGCGAGATCAACGGCTACATGGGCGCTGCCCTGATCGCCCCGGATGACGACGGCGACCTGTACGCGGACATCGCCACGGCGGTGCCCACCCTCGCCAACGGCGGGTACAAGGTCGTGAAGAACGCGGCGGGCGATGTGGTCCGCAACAGCATGACCTACAGCATCCGCAAGGACGCGAAGTGGAGCGACGGCACGCCCATCAAGGTGGCCGACTTCCAGTTCTGGCTGAAGGTCGTGAACGACGACCGCGTGCCGGTGCCCGAGCGCACCCCCTGGAACCGCGCCAAGATCACGGCGGTGGACGGCGACACCTTCACGGTCACCTACGAGCCGCCCTACCTCTTTGCCGACCAGACTGGCCCCGGCCTGGCGCCCTCGCACATCATGAGCGCCTCCTGGAACGCCTTTGACAACGCGACCAAGAACCAAAAGGACGCCAAGGTTGTCAACGAGGAGTGGAAGAAGTTCATCTCCGCGTTCACCACCGCCCGCAACCTGCCCAAGGTCGTGGCGGGTCCCTTCCGGCCCACTAGCTGGCGCTCCGGCAACAGCCTGACCATGACCCGCAACCCCAACTACTGGCGCAAGCCCAAAGGGGACCTGAACAACTACGTTCAGACGGTCACGTACCGTTTTATTCCGAACACCAACACCCTCAAGGTGAACGTGCTGTCCGGCCAGCTCGACGCGATCAGTGCGGTCAGCCTGACGTTCGATCAGGCGATCGACCTTCAGCGCAGCGAGCGCGGCAAGTTCAAGACCTACTTCGTGCCGGGCGCCATCTGGGAGCACATCGACGTGAACGCGCGCGGCACCAAGGCCAAAGAACTCGACCTGGACGATCCCCGCATGCGCCAGGCGCTGCTGCTGAGCATCGACCGTGACGCGCTCACCAAGGCGCTGTTTCAGGGCAAGCAGGCCGTGTCCAACAGCTGGGTCAACCCCATCAGCAAGCTCTACAAGAAAAATGTCCGCGACTACAACCAGAACGTCGCGCAGGCCCGGCAGCTGTTCACCCAGCTGGGCTGGACGCCCGGCAGCGACGGGATCCTCCAGAAAAACGGGCGCAAGCTCGCCCTGAACTTCAGCACCACCGCCGGGAACTCCACCCGCGAGCGCGTGCAGCAGATTCTGCAAGACCAGTGGAAGAAAGTCGGCGTGCAGGTCACGATCCAGAACTACCCCGCCAGCGTCTTTTTCGGCCCCGACATGCTCAGCAAGGGCCAGGAAGGCAAGTGGGACCTGGCGATGTACGCCTGGACCGGCAACCCGATTTTCGAGGAAGGCAACCTCTTCAAGGCCGAGAGTATTCCCACCGCCGCCAACGGCTACGCCGGGCAGAACTACTCAGGCTGGAACGACGCCGAGTTCAACCGGCTGCACAAGCAGGCGCAGACCGAGTTCAGCCTCCCCGAGCGCATCAAGCTGTTTGACCGGATGCAGACCATCTGGTCGAGCGAACTGCCCGCGCTGCCGCTGTACTACCGCGTGAACCCCTACACCAAGGTGACGGGCCTGAACAACTACACCTTCAGCGCCTACACCCTGTATCCCAGCTGGAACGCCTACCAGATCGGCTGGGCCAGCCGGGGAGCCGCCGAGGTCAACAAGCAGAAATAAGCATCAAGGGCGCGGGCCGCCAGGGTGCTCGGCCCGGTGGGGGGAAGCCAGCGCGCTTCCTCCCACTGCGTTTGAGCACGCTGTGGCGGGGCGGCAGATTCGGCCGCAGGACCTGGCGGCGCGGCTTTACCGGGCCGGGCGGGTCCCGCGCCGCTAGGTTCAGCCCGCGAGAGGAGTTCAGCCATGGGAACCTACATCCTGAAACGCATCTTGCAGATGATTCCGCTGCTGCTGCTGATCAGCCTGGTGATCTACGGGCTGACGGCGCTGCAACCCGGCGACCCGGTCGATCAGCTCACCTTCGGCAACACCAACATCACTCCCGAGGACATCGCCCGGCTCAAGGCCGCTTACGGCCTCGACCAGCCCTGGTATACCCGCTACCTGTTCTGGCTGGGCCAGGCGGTGCGGGGCGACCTGGGCTACTCGCAGGACTTCAATATTCCCGCCACCGAGTTCGTGTTTCAGCAGCGGATGCCCAACACGCTGCTGCTCACCGTACCGGCCCTGGTGCTCAGCACCCTGATCGCGGTGCCGCTGGGTATCTTCTCGGCAATCCGGCAGTACTCGCTGCCCGACTACCTCCTGACGTTTCTGAGCTTCCTGGCCTTCAGCGCGCCGGTCTTCTGGGTCGGGGCGATGGCGCTGTACCTCTTTGCGATCTTCTTGCCCAACGTCACGGGGGGCGCGGTGTCGCTGCCGCCCGGCGGCCTGGGGGGCGACGTGCCCGCCGACGCGGGCTGGTGGGCCGTGGCGCTCGACAAGCTCAAATACCTGATTCTGCCGCTCTCGATCCTGATGCTGCGCGAGATCGCCGTGACCACCCGCTTTATGCGCGCCAGCATGCTGGAGGTCATGAACCAGGACTTCATCCGCACCGCCCGCGCCAAGGGGCTGCCCGCGCGCCGGGTGCTGTACAAGCACGCCCTGCGCAACGCGCTGGTGCCCATCCTGACCATCATGGGCCTGTCGATTCCAGGTCTCTTCGGCGGCGCGGTGATCACCGAGACCGTCTTTTCCTGGCCGGGCATGGGCAAGGCGATTCTCGACGCGCTGGTCAGCAAGGACTTCAACGTCGTGATGGTCTCCTTGATGCTGCTCTCCATCCTGACGGTCGTGTTCCAGCTGCTGACCGATCTCGCCTACGCGGCCGTCGATCCGCGCATCCGGTACTCCTGAGGCCCCCATGACCACCGTCCCCGCCGCTTCCACCCCGCCGCTCCAGAGCCGCTCGACCTTGCAGATCTCTCTGCGGCGCCTGCTCAAGCACAAGGCCGCGATGCTCAGCCTCGCCGTGATCCTGCTGCTGATCCTGATGGCGATATTCGCCCCGTTCCTGGCGCCCTACGATCCCAACACGCAGGATCTGGGGGGCATCTACGCCCCGCCCGGCCCGCAGCACCTGCTGGGTCAGGACGAGCTGGGGCGCGACCTGCTCTCGCGCATCATCTACGGCAGCCGAGTGAGCCTGCTGGTGGGCTTCTCGGTTGCCCTCATCAGCATCCTGATCGGCACCCTGATGGGCCTGCTGGCCGGGTTCTTCGGCGGCCGCACCGACACCCTGATCAGCCGCTTTATCGAGTTCATGCTCAGCCTGCCGGGGCTGCCGCTTCAGCTGGTGATCAGCGGCCTCTTTGCCAGCAGCGACGCGCCTTTTATCACCACGCTGCGCCAGACCCTGGGGGCCACCGCCAGCGTCGTCATTATCGTCACGATCTTTTCGGTGTTCGGCTGGATGGGCACGGCCCGTCTGGTGCGCGGCGAGGTCCTGCGGATGAAGAACCTGGAGTACGTGGACGCCGCCCGCGCGCTGGGAGCCAGCAACAACCGCATCATGTGGCGCCACCTGCTGCCCAACCTGTTCGCCATCGTGATCGTGCAGGCCACCCTGGATGTCGGCAGCGCGATTCTGGGAGAAGCGGCGCTCTCGTTCCTGGGCTTCGGCATCCAGCCGCCCGTCTCCACCTGGGGCAACATGCTCAGCAACGCGCAGGAAGTCGTGCTGCAATACCCCTGGATTCCGCTGTACCCCGGCCTGGCGATCTTGCTGACAGTCCTGGCCTTCAACTTCCTGGGGGACGGCCTGCGCGACGCCTTTGACCCCAAGAGTCGGCTGTAGTCACGGCGGCCACCCGCACTGAGCCGCGCGTGGCGAGGGAGAGGATCTTCCGCCCCCCGCCGGTTCCGGTCTGCCCTATCCTGCGGGCATGATCGTGCTTGGGGTGGACCCTGGACTGGCGAATCTGGGGCTGGGGCTGGTGGAGGGCGACGTGCGCCGGGCGCGTCACCTGCACCACGTCTGCCTGACCACCGAGAGTGCCTGGCTGATGCCCCGCCGCTTGCAATACCTGCACGAGGAGGTCACGCGCCTGCTCGCCGCCTACCAGCCAGACGCGGTCGCCATCGAAGACCAGATTCTGCGCCGCCAGGCCGACGTGGCCTTCAAGGTGGGCCAGGCCTTCGGGGTCGTGCAGCTTGCCTGCGCGCAGGCTGGGGTCCCAATTCATGCCTACGGTCCCATGCAGGTCAAGCGCACCCTGGTGGGCACCGGCCGGGCCGACAAGGAGCAGGTCATCTACATGGTCAAGGCGTCGCTGGGCATCCGCGAGCTGTTCAACAACCACGCCGCCGACGCCCTCGCGCTGGCCCTGACCCATCTGGCGCATCAGCCGATGCAAGCGGCCGCCGCCCGGCTCGCCCGGCGCTAGGTCCCGGGCGTGGCCCTCGCGCTGCCGCTGCTGCTGTCGGCCGGGCTGACCTTCGCGTGGCTGTGGTTCTTCGTGCGGCGGGACCGCCACCCCGAACCGCCCCGGCTGCTGGCGCGCACCTTCGGCTGGGGCATGGTCGCCTGGGCCGTCTCGGCGGCGTTCGGCGGCAGCTTCGGCACGCTGAGTTTTCCGCTGCTGGTGGTGTTGCTGGCGGCGGTGATCGAGGAAACCAGCAAGTTCCTGGCCGCCAGCACCGCGACCACCGAGCAGGCCTTTGACGAACCGATGGACGGCCTGGTGTACGCGGTCACGGCGGCGCTGGGCTTCGCCTTTCTCGAAAACGTCACCTACACCCTGGGCTTCGGAGCGCCCGCGGTCACCTGGCACGCGCTGCTGACCACCCTGGCCCACGCCCTCTTTAGTGCGCCGCAGGGGTACGCCCTGGGCGGGCGGCATCTGCGCGGAGGGCGCTGGTGGCGCTCACGGGGCCTGCTGCTGAGCATCACCCTGCATTTTGTCTTCAACGGTCTGCTTACCGGGAACGCGGGCTGGCCGCAACTGCTCGCGCTGGGCGTGACTGTGGCCTTGATGGCGCTGCTGGCGGGCCGCTACTACCGTCACTTCGAGACCCATGCCCGCGAAAACCTCCACAAGCCCTGACCACCAGGGATCCTGACTAGAGGGTCGGGTGCCCGCTCTGGCCGTCGACCCAGTGGGTGCCCGAGTCGTCGGCTTCATGCTTCCAGACCGGGAGCTGAACCTTAAGCTGCTCGATCAGAAAGTCGCAGGCTTCCAGCGCGGCCCGGCGGTGCGGACTGGCGACGCCGATCAGGATGCTCGCTTCAGCAGGCCGCAGGCGGCCCACCCGGTGCTGAATCAAGACGCGCAACTCGCCATGCCGCCCGCGGGCCTCGGCAGCGGCTTCCCGCATGACCTTCTGTGCCATGGGCGCGAACGCCTCGTAATCGATAAAGTCCACCACCCGGCCCTGGTTGGGAGAGCGGACGGTGCCCACGAAGTAAGCCTGAGCGCCGTATTCCGGCCGGACCAGAAACGCGTCCGCGTCGGCAAGCAGCAGTGGCGAAGCGGTCACCTCGCAGTGGGTGGAATCGTCGGCCCCTCCCGCCACCGGCGGCAAAAAGGCCACCTCGTCTCCGGGATGCAGCGGCTGCTCGGGCCGCGCGTAGGTCTCGTTCACAGCCACCATACAGCCGCGCAGGCTCAGGCCGTATCTCTCCTCAACCTGGGCCGCCAGGTCCCGAACCGTGGACCCGTCGGTCAGCTCGACGGTCGCCATCTCCAATCCGGATTCACGCTTCAGGCGCGCGAAAAAGACCACTTGGACCTGCATAGCACGAGCCTAACACGGCCCTCCCACCGCCGCCTCAGGGCTTGGCCAGGGCCGGGGGGTTGACAGCCTGATTGGAGGCCTGTATCTTTTCTGAGCCTCAAGCGAGGCGAGCAGCATGACAAGCGAAGGACGTGCGAGAAACGAGCGCATAGATCACGGTGGCTGTCCCCCTTCGGGGGTCAGCGCCGAGTGAACAAACTGCTGCTCCCCAGCGAGCAGCAGTGGAACGGTCAAGATAACAAGGGTCCACGGTGG